>JBGPNL010000050.1:0-7131 GCA_041487555.1 Minisyncoccia bacterium
CGTTTTTCGTCGCCGGCAATCATGACGAATTCCGCGAAGCCGATAAAAAAGCTTTCCTCGAGACCGTGCGACGCCTGGGGATCAATGTATTGAACAACGAAAAAATTGACCTCAGGGGCCTGCAGCTCGTGGGCGTCGATTTCAAGGATGCGGATAAAAAAGATAATTTCAAAAAACTACTCGCAAAGATTGGCATAGAAAAAACACATCCCAGCATTCTCTTGAAGCACGTGCCGCTCGATCTCGAGGTTGCGGCAGAGGCTGGAATTTCCTTGAACTTGAGCGGGCACACGCACCGCGGCCAGATGCCGCCGATAAACTGGATCACGCAGCGCGTCTATCATGGCTTTGCCTACGGCATGAAGCGATTGGGCGAAATGCATTCCTTCACATCGAGTGGTGTTGGCACCTGGGGCCCGCCGATTCGCATCGGCTCCCGTTCCGAGATCGTGGAAATAGAATTCGAATGATGGTTGCAAAGGCGGGCCACTCGGTGGTATAAAAACATTAGTGAAGATCGAATGCTGAGGTGCCCTGTGCCTCCATCGGTATTGACCGAAGAGATGAAAGAAGAAGCCCGTCAACTGGCGTGCCAGATAAAATGCGTGATGGAAGATAATTTCGGAGAACCCAACGCCGATCCGGAGAAAAAGGGAGAAGTCCGGGAAATGGTGAAAAGATTGAACAAAATGGGTTTTTTCGTTGACCTGGAGCTCGGCGTCGATCACGCGACGCGTAAGCCCATAGTCGAAGTTTCGCTCTTTATCCTTTAGGATTGGTTTTAAACGTCCTGCAAATAAAAACGGCCCGGCACACATCGTGCGGGCTGTTTTAATTAATAAGTCGTTTCGGAGTCCCGGTCTTTACGAACCAGTATCCGGAAACAATCTCTCGCTCATCGTCATTTTTCATGATCGGCTTACCCTGTTCGTCGTTCATCTCCAGATATTGATCGTGCTTCTGGCTTTCTACATCTTCCTCCGCCACTGCGAAGGCCGCCTCGATCTGGAAAGGGCCGTCGCCGATACCATCTTTGAGCCCCTGCAGTGCGAGCTGTTCTTCCGCGTCATATTCAGCATCTTTATTGAATGTGATCCAATCGTTGACCACAAAGCATATCATCTTTTTCATGCGGGACCTACTTGCTCCGGCGTTTTTTTCTCCGATCGCCCGGGTGCGTAGATCAGGATCCTGATCTTTCTGAACCAAAAATCGGAAAAGCGCATCGTTTCGTTCCCGAGCATAAGTATTTCGCCGTTCATGTCGGCGAGCGTGAGATACTGTTTGCCTTTCTCCTTCTGGTCTTCTTTCGGCACGGAAGCCGTCTCAACAACAACGAAGGGTCCGTCCCCGAACAATATTTGAAGCATACAGAGAATGCGTTGGCGCTCCGCGTCGTAGAGGCTTAAGGCCCTCCAAATAACCGGAGTTTTCGGCGCGATCTTTCCTGTCATATGAGTCTCCTTGTTCCCGTACTATAAAGGATGGTACACCACTTATTCTTTCCATGTAAAGTCGAATCCATTTTCGGCGTGAGTTCTGGATTTCCACGTCCTCTTTCGTTATAATTACCCCACAAGCGCCATGATCGATTTTTCAATTCTCAAGCGTTCAAAAAAGAGCCGGGCGCGGCTCGGGGTTTTGAAAACCCCGCACGGCGAAGTCGAAACCCCGAGCCTCGTGCCCGTGGCCACGCTTGCGGCCGTAAAAGCATTGCGGAGCGACGAGATCGCCGCCACGAAAACGCAGATGCTTATTTCGAACACCTACCATCTGCACCTCATGCCGGGCGAAGGGGTCGTGAAGAATGCCGGCGGCGTGAACAAGTTCATGAACTGGCAGAAGCCGACCATGACGGACTCGGGCGGCTTCCAGGTCTTCAGTCTTGGCTTCGGGCACGATCTTGGCGTGGGGAAGATCCTCAAAATGTTCCCCGGAAAAGTCGACCGCGCGATCGAGAAGGGCTCTCAGCCCAAGCACGTAAAGATCACGCGCGAAGGCGTGCATTTCCGCTCACCGCTCGACGGCCGCGAACTGTTCCTTGGCCCCAGGGAATCCATCGTTATACAGGAAAAACTCGGCGCCGATATCATCTTCGCCTTCGACGAATGCACGCCGCCGATGGTTACGCACGAATATACCAAAAAATCGCTCGATCTCACGAACGCATGGGCGAAGCAATGCATTACCGCGAAGAAATCCAAGCAGGCATTATTCGGTATTGTGCAGGGCTCGCGCTTTAAGGATCTCCGGGTGGCATCCGCGAAATTCATAAACTCGCAGAGTGGGTTCGATGGTTTCGGCATCGGCGGAGATCTTGGCGAATCGAAAACCGGTTCGCAGGAGATCCTGGGCTGGGTCCTGCCGCTTCTCGACGAGCGCAAGCCGCGCCATCTCTTGGGCATCGGCAAGCTCGAAGATATAGAGTTGATTATCAAAAGCGGCGTCGACACCTTCGACTGCACGGTGCCCACGCACTACGCGCGGCGGGGGATCGCATTCACGAGTAAGGGTGCGCTTGATCTCGGCAAGGCGAAATTTTTGAAAGACAGCGGCCCGCTCGATAAAACCTGCGAATGCATCACGTGTACGCAGTACCGCAGGGACTACATCTCGCACCTTGTGCGCGCGAAGGAGATCACGGGCGCTTCGCTTCTCACGTTCCACAACCTCTTTTTCTTCAATACCTACGTCGAGCGCATCAGGGAAAAAATTAAGCACGGCCTTATTTAATTGTCCGATGTTTTTAGGTAAAAAACTTTTGTTCATAGTTGCACACCCCGACGACGAAACATTCACCTCGGCGGGAACAGTGTTCGCAAATCGCAGATTGGGCGGGCAAAGCGCCGTTATATGCGCAACGCGCGGCGAGCGGGGAAAATCGCATTTGAAAAAGCCACATACCGACCGCGAGCTCATCACGATGCGCACGAAGGAACTTATGGGCGTCGCCCGCTTCCTCAAGCTTGAGTCTCTCCATATCCTCCATTTTCCCGATGGGAAAGTTTCAGCGAACAAAAAAAAGATATACGCAAAGTGCCGCCCACTTGCGGGACGATTCGCCCCGGACTACATCGTGAGTTTCGGCGAGGATGGCATTTCGGGCCACCTCGACCATATTGCAATCGGCGAAGTCGCAAGGCGCATCGCCGATTCCCTCCATATTCCTTTTGTTGCTTTTGCCGCCCCGCCGCTTTTGCGAAAAAATAAGGATCACTTGCGAAAGCGCAGGAAGTTCGGCGTCTACGCAAAGCGCATCCGGCATGCGGAGCATAATATAAAAGTTCCCGTGAACCGGAAGATAAAACTAAAAGCCCTGCGGTTCCATAAGTCGCAGTTCGATACGAAAAACCCAAAGAGCCTATTTATGAAGAGCTTCATGAGTTTCGAATATTTCACGGCGGAATAAAAAAGCCCTGCTAAATATCGCAGAGCTTTTTTCATTTGCACCAGGGCGCCCAGATGTCCGCCTTGGCGCACGTTTCGCAGCGAACATAATAGCCGAATCCGTCATGCGTTTCATGGGCGTGCCGCGTTCCGTTATACAGCCGTTCGACGCCATACCGAACACAGCACGGGGGATATCCGTAAAGCAGCCCGAGAAGCAGCTGGTCGGCGGGAATTCCCCGTTTGAGAATGAGCCTGTCCCCGATGAAAAGGATCGCCGCCGCAGCAGACATATTTTTCACTTCCGCGATGCTGTTCTCAATGTCTTTTGCGAGCGGCATGCTACGGAAAAGTTCTGACGCTTTCTCTATAAGCGGCAGCGCCTGCGTTTCAGGGCGCGCGCAGATCATATGGGGAGTGTTCTCGAACCGGTAATATTGCCGTTCGAGTTGCAGGACCGACGCTATGCGGATAAGCAATGCCGAGGGCGCGCGTATGGCGCACGCCGGCTTTCCGCATGAGGTAACAAGATCAAGCAAATGCTCTGGTTCAAGTTGTTTCACGGCCGCCTCCAAGCGGGCTTTTGCTGTCTAGAAGTTAATCACAAGCCTCCGCAGGCGTCAATTTTGAGTCCATCTCCAAAATAGTTTCTTCGGCAGTGCGCTATAATAATAGGTATCCAATGGACACTAAACGCAAAGTCGCAATTTTCGACATCGACGGAACGATCTTCCGCTCGAGTTTTTTGATCGAACTTACCGAGGCATTCGTGCGCAGGGGAATCTTCAAGCCGAGCGTCGCGAAGATGTACGAGCGCGAGAAGCAGAACTGGCTCGACCGCGGCGGCGATTACGAGGTATATATCCGGGCCGTGATCGTTGCCTTCGAGAAGCACATCAAGGGCGTGAAGTATTCCGATTTTTTGGCGGCAGCGAAAGAGGTGCTCGACGTCGAGAAGGGCCGCGTTTATCGCTACACGCGCGACCTCGTGCGCGAGCTGAAGAAAAAGAAATATTTCGTGCTTGCCATTTCGCAATCGCCGCGGGAGATCGTGCGCGATTTCGCCGCGAGCCTCGGTTTCGATAAGGTCTACGGCATGTTCTATGAGCTCGACCAAAAAACGAAGAAAAGATTTACGGGCAACATTCTCCATCTTGATCTTATTTTCAACAAAGGCGAGATATTGAAGCGCGCGGTGGAGCTTGAGAACCTGACGCTCAAGGGTTCCGTGGGCGTGGGTGATACGGCAAGCGACATTTCATTCCTGCGACTCGTGGAACGGCCTATCTGCTTCAACCCGAACGCAAAATTATATCGTCACGGAAAGCGTGCCGGCTGGGAGATCGTAGTTGAACGGAAGGACGTGATCTATAGGTTGTAGGCGACTTTAGAAAGATTTTATCTGCCTTGCGCTAGACTATCTTCATGGAACAGTTTCCGGTTTGATGGAAAAAGACAAAAAAGCGATAATAAACATATAGAGTCCGCGCCCGGATACGCCAATGATCAACCTAAAACAGGCTACCGAACTTCCTTCAAAAGTCCGCACCTATTATATCGCGCGGGCCCTTTCGATCCTTTTCTCTGTTTCGCTTCCTTTTCTTATCGCGGGCGCGAGTATTTGGTTCGGTGTTTTTCTCGTGCTCGAGGGGTTCATCGGGCTTCCTTTCGTGATCTACATTTATCTCAATTATCAGAACTCGTTTTTTGTCGTCGATGATGAAAAGGTAACCATCAGCCATGGAGTGGTAGCCAAACATTCGAAGACGATACCATTTTCCCGCGTACAAAACGTGCGCATTGTGAGCGGCCTCGCGCGGCAGATGTTCGATATAGCCTCCGTGGAAATTTGGACCGCATCGGTTGGACAGGCGGGAGCGTCTCTTGAACATGCCGATCAAGGCATGTTCAAGCATCCCGACGGTTATTTATTGCTCGACGTAAAAGACGCGCAATGGCTTAAGGATTTTATCGTGAGCAGATTAACCCCTCGCGAATCAGTAAAAAACCACCGATGAGGGCGGTTTTTCATTTCGGCGGGATCGGGAATAAGGCAAGGCTACATATTCGCCGATGAGTTTTCCTGTTTTGCCATAGATGGGCTTTGTGTGAAGTGATAGAATATAACTATGCAGCCCTCGAGCCCTTCTACACTCAACTTCAAATTTTATACGACGGGTTTCAAACTCGCCGTCGATTATGTGCTTGTCGGCATGTATTATGCCTGGCTTGCGGCGAAGTTTGTATTGATCGCCCTCGAGCCATATTATTTTTTTATCGGCATCGCCGCCGTCATAGCGATGGTGTTCATCGTACATCGGATGCGGAACTAAGCCGGTTCCGCGATCAGCCTCCATGCCATTTTTTACGAAGTCTCCGTATCGGGAATATATCATCGCGCTCTTCGTCGTCGCGGGGTTCAGTTTGGATACCGTGCATCCCGGCACCGATTATTTTTTACTCATCGCCGCGGCCATAGGTTCGCTGCCTACTGCCTACGGTGCCCTTGAATCGATTCTAAAGAAGAAGATCAATATTGATACGTTCAACGTTTTCGCGCTCGCAGTTTCTTTTGCTACCGGCCAGACGGGTTCGGCAGCCTTCATCGTACTTATGCTCGATTTCGCAAGCCTGCTCGATTGGAGGACCGCTGCGCGCTCGCGGAACGCGGTCGAAGAATTGCTCCGTTTGAAGCCGGTGAAGGCGCTGCGCGTCAAAGGTTCCGGAACCGAGGAAATTCGCGCCGATGCGATCCGGGAAAGGGACATATTGGTCATCGAAGACGGCGCAGGCGTTCCCGCGGACGGCATTGTTGTCTTCGGGCGCGGGCTGATGAATGAAGCTTCGGTCACGGGCGAATCGGTTCCAGCTGAGAAAGCGGTCGGGGACAAACTACTTGCGGGAACGCTTAATGAGTCGGGGACCATGAAGATGCGGGTCATCCGCGCCGGGAAAGATTCGACGCTTGAACGTATGGCCGAGCTTATCCGCGACGCGCAGAAGAACAAGTCTCGCTCCGAGCGGCTCGCGGATCGGTTCGCCGTCATCTTTCTTCCCGTGGTACTCCTCGCCGGGGCGCTCATTTATATTTTCACGAGGAATATTTTGATGACTGCGGCGCTTTTCCTTGTTGCTTGCGCGGATGACATGGCGGTTGCAATCCCGCTCGCGGTAACTGCCTCGATTGGCAAGGCCGCGGAGCGCGGCGTAGTGGTAAAAGGTGGGGAGTGGCTCGATGCGCTGGGAAAGGTAAAGACGCTCGTGCTCGACAAGACCGGTACGCTTACCTATGGCGAATTCGCATTTCAAAATGTATTTATGGAGCCGGGGGTGAAGGAAGCCGATTTTTGGCGTTCGGTCGCCATCGCCGAAAAATTTTCGGAACATCCGGTCGGCCGGGCGATATATAAAGCGGCGGCGGCGCACGCGGGCGAAGTTCCCGATCCACTGGATATAAAAACCCACAAGGGCAGCGGTATTTGGGTGAGAGCCGAAAAAATTGAGGTTGCGATAGGGGACGAAAGTTTGTTCGCGGAATTCAAGATCGCTATTCCTGCCGCAGCGAAAAGGAAGCTCCAGGAAAAACGCAGCGAATATGGGGGTACGACCGTGCTCGTGATGATCGGCAAAAAATTCGCGGGGCTCATTTCTGTCGCCGATGTTCCGCGCAAAGAAGCGCAGGAGAGTATGCGCGAACTGAAGGATCTGGGAGTGAAGATTGTGATGTTTACCGGAGACAACGAA
>JBGPNL010000051.1:0-7111 GCA_041487555.1 Minisyncoccia bacterium
CCACTTCTACCGGCACTACCTCGCGGCAGCGCGGGAAGAAGCTCCTGCCCTGATATTGGAAGATCGGATGTCCCCAAAGAAATTCCTTCGCCTCAAACGCGTTCGCAAAACGACGCCCGAAAGCCGCTGTCTTCGCATTTTCCATATACTACCTCCGACAATCAATTACCTATAGAAGAGGATAAACCCGCTCAAAACGGTTGTCAAAGCCATCCCCAAAAAAACCGTTCTAGATACCGTCATTTTCTTCTTCTTTTTTCAACGCTCGTTCCAGACCTATAATAATAAGCGTCACGAATACAGTAAGTATAAGGGCGTAAATGAACTTAGGGAAAAGGGCGTTTGCATCCAAAGGAAAGAGAACCTTGATGGATGCCGAGATCGCGTCGTTCCAGGCAAGACCGACGACAAGCGCAAGTCCAGCGGTTAAAGACGCGAGTATCCGCTCGCGTATCTTGTTTCGCACCTCTTTGGCTAATGGCGATTTTGGTTTTGGTTCTGGCATAGATTTATTCTAACATGTTGCAATTAAGATCGTGTGTTATTCTCAGATGCCGGCCCGAACTTCTTGACCATCGTTATTTCGTTCCCTTTTTCGTTAAAATCTATTGAGTCAAAAAATGACCGAGCGAGGAGTATGCCCCTGCCGGAGGTCATGAGCAGGTTCTCGTCGGCTTGCGGATCCGGCAAAGCCCGCCAATTAAATCCCGCGCCTTCGTCTTTAATGACTATTTTAATTTCTTTACCCGGCATTATGTCAAAATCAACCGCTACATATTTCTCGGGCTGTTCTGATTTTTTTATTTCTTCGAATTTCTGAGCGGCCAATTCTTTGAGCACCGCTCCTTCTTCCTTCGGACTTTCGAGGCCTAAATTGCCATGAGCGATGGCGTTTATGAGCGCTTCCCGGAAAACCATGCAAATTTTGTATACATCTTCTTCGTCCATCGGGCCGGTTTTTTCGAGTCTTTGTTTCAACATCTCCTCGGCCTTTTCAACAAGCCCCACATCGCTCGGTAAACGCCACGAATTGCCTTCAAAAAGCCCGCCGTATTCTGGCGCAGATTCAGATTCGGGGGTTTTCATATTTTCCATCCCATTATTGTACCACCTTTTTCGGATGATTCTCCGGCTTCTTATCTTTCAAAATACTCATTGCCTTTTTCGAGAGTTCTTTAATTTCGTCTCGTAAAAGCGCGGCGAGCTCAAAATCGAGATGTTTCGCGGCCTCTCTCATTTCCCGCTCCTTATCCGCGATCAATCTTTGCATCGCGGTCTTCGATTTCGGCACGGGCTTCAGTTCCAGCTTCAAAACCTCCTCGATATTGGGCAGGATGTCGGAGATCTTTTTAATGATCGTTTTCGGCGTTATGCCATGCTTTTTATTGTATGCAAGCTGGATCTCCCTGCGCCGGTCGGTCTCGCGCACGGCACGTTCTATAGAACCCGTAATATGGTCGGCATACATAACCACCTCGCCATCGACGTTTCGGGCCGCGCGGCCGATCGTCTGCACAAGCGAAACTTCGCTTCGTAAAAATCCTTCTTTGTCAGCGTCCAATATGGCCACGAGCGATACTTCCGGCAAGTCCAATCCTTCGCGAAGCAAATTCACACCCACGAGCACGTCGATCTTTCCCTTGCGCAGGTCGGTAAGAATACGAATGCGATCGAGCGTTTTCACGTCGCTATGAAGGTAGGTAACTTTTATTTTCTTCTCCTCAAGATATGCCGAAAGATCCTCCGCCATCCGTTTCGTGAGGGTCGTTACAAGCACGCGCTCTTTTTTCTTCACGCGATCCTCAATGCGCGGCATGAGATCATCGATCTGTCCGCGCGCGGGCTTAATAGTAATTTTCGGATCAACCAATCCTGTCGGACGAATAATCTGCTCGACGATCTGACCCTTGCCCGTCGCGGGGTTGCTCCTCTCCTGCTCATACGCACTTGGCGTTGCGGAAGTATAGATCACCTGGCCCACACGCTCGCTAAATTCCGAAAATCGCAACGGGCGATTGTCGATAGCCGAAGGCAGGCGAAATCCGTACTCCACAAGCGTTTTTTTGCGCGATGCATCGCCCTCGAACATTCCCCGAACCTGCGGCACGGTAATGTGCGACTCGTCGATTATGGTCAGAAAATCAGGGCTTCCTTCTTTTGTGCGCGGGAAATAATTCAAAAGCGTATCCGGTGCCTCGCCCGCTTTGCGGCCGGAAAGATGCCGGGAATAGTTCTCGATGCCGTGGCAATAGCCAACCTCGCGCATCATGGCGACATCGAACTTTGTGCGGCGCTCAAGCCGCTCGGCTTCGAGAAATTTCTTTTCTTTTTCGAAATATTTGAGCCGTTCCTTGAGCTCCTCTTGGATCGCGCCAATCGCGCGTTCACGCTCCGGCGCTTCGGTAATAAAGTGCTTCGCGGGCGCAATGAATATTTCGGGAAGTGTCGGCGTTTTTCCCGGCCGGAAACCTGCGACGGGATCAACCTCGTAGATTTTCACGATCGTGCCGTTCTTAAGTTCGAAATTATAAATAACTTCCCTGTCCGGCGGCATCACTTCCCAATTATCGCCGCGCAACCGATATGTTCCTCGTTTAAGATCGGAGTTAGTCCGCGTAAATTGGAGTTGGATGAGTTTTCGAGCGAACCCCCTGCGATCGATCTTATCCCCCACCTTGAAATGAAAAATATTCTGAGCATAGGCCTCCGGAGCACCCAAACCATAGATGCAGGAAACCGAGGCCACGACAATCACATCCCGCCGGGTAAGCAGCGCCATCGTTGCCGCGTGCCGAAGCTTATCTATCTCGTCGTTGATCATCGCCTCCTTATCTATATACGTATCGCTCGAAGGGAGATATGCCTCGGGCTGGTAATAGTCGTAATAGGAAACAAAATAGTTCACCGCATTCTTCGGAAAAAGCTCGCGGAACTCGTTGCAGAGCTGCGCGGCAAGCGTTTTGTTATGGGCTATGACAAGCGTGGGTTTATTGATCTCCGCGATCACGTTCGCAACCGTGAATGTCTTGCCGCTCCCCGTAACGCCCAAAAGCGTCTGATGCGCATATCCTTTTTTCAAACCCGAAACAAGCGATTCGATCGCTTTTGGCTGGTCACCGGCAGGCTTATTTTCGCTTTCTAATTGAAATTTGTTAAGCATAAACGCATGAACTCCCCCAAGCATTGGCCGTAGGGGGTTACTCACAAGGAAATTATAAACTCACGCTACTTCGCTGTCAAAATAAAAAACCCGTTCGATTTTTGTCGAAGGGCTTTGATTCGGCGGTGGGTTACGCAATCTTCAATTTTCGTGTCGGGGTCGTGACGATTTTTGACGTGGCGAGAAGTCTCGTAACCACAGATTTGACGATGACGAGTTCGAACTGTTTTTCGACCCTGTCCAGTAGGGTTCCGAATTTGAGCCAGCGGCGGGCTCTCAATTCTCGCAGAATCACCGCTTCAACCTCATCTAATCGGGATAGCTGCGATATGTCGCGCACTTCCGTGAAACGACCCGGGTTTATCTGCTTTTCTTTTCTGTCGAGCCGCCTTATCGTTGCGGGCGTGAATAACCTAGGAGTCTTCTTCCTTGTTCCCATAGTGCCTCCCTCTCTCTCAAATTTATCCCAAATCTGCTACGCCGATGATAGTACGCCTGATTTCATTTGTCAAATAAAAATGCGGCGTATTATTGCGCCGCATCTGGATCCAAATAATTCTCGGCCCCTTCCGGAATATCGATGCCGAAATCTCTTGCCACGCAAATCGCCTGATTGCATTCCGTTGGTGCCTCGCTTGGGACATCGTGATATGATTTCGCCATCGCCCGAAGTTTTTCCACGACATGGCCGCGGGCACAGCTGTTACCAAAATACTTTACGAAGAGAGCGGTTTCCCTTGATCAACGGGCGTCAGGGTTTCATTTGATGACGTAATTGCTACTCCCTCATTTTTTTGATTGCAGCCGGACACAGAACACCTCTCTCTGAACGCTCGCAACTATGAACAATCTATACTTAATGCACGGTCCGGTCAAGAATGCGTTTATAAAAATCCCTCGCTTTTTAAATTCTTCCAGATCCTCGCCGTTCGCCCGTTATCTCCGCCAATTTTTCGAACAGCGTCTTTCAAAGATATCCTGGCATCTGCGAGGGATAATCTCAATATTCTCCCCCGTAGTTGCCGGTCCGAGCCCTGGAATTTCGGCTGCTTTTTATAATGCCTGCTTTTCCTGTTCGGATTTTCTTTCTGCCCGCGCCCAAGCATCGCGCCATAATCCATGAGCGCCCAGTACCATTCTCTCGCTTGCCTGTCGGCAGGCAGGGATTCTTCTATAAGTTTAAAAATTTCCCTATCATCTATTCGTCTTTTTTTGGGAAAGAAAAAGTGAATAAAAACCCGCCGGATATTCGTTTCGATGAAAACGCTTGGGAAGTTGAATGCAAATGCCTGGATTGCACCGGCAGTCCCTGGACCGATTCCCGGCAGATCATCGAGTAATTCCGTTTCGCGCGGCAACTTTCCTTTGTACTTCTGCGCAACAATCTCGGCAGCTTTTTTCAGATTAAGCGCGCGGCGATTATATCCCAACCCGCTCCAGGCACGAAGAACATCCTTAAGTGGCGCTTTCGCAAGCGATTTGAAATTCGGAAACCGCTTCAGAAATTCAACGTATTTCCCTTCCACGCGCGAAGTCTGCGTCTGCTGCAGCATGACCTCCGAAACAAGAATTCTGTACGGATCGCGTGTACGCCGCCACGGGAAATCCCGCTTATATCTGCGATAATGACCCCAAATCTCTTTTTGAAATGCGTTCTTTGTGCGTTGACCCATAGATAACTCTGTTATATTGTTTCTTATAGAATACCAGAGGGAGGCTTAATGTGCGGACATGAATGCCATTGTTCCTGCCACGGACGGGACGGAAAACAGATCGCGAAGCATGTTGTTGCCTGCTGCGCGCCATGCCGAATTTGCAAAAAGAATATTAGGATGCACAGCTTCGACGACCACAGGAAGGAGTGCCATCCGGACATATCTGACGAGGAATGGAATCGGCCGAGCTCTCTGCCTGATTTGTCCGACTTTCTAGAGAGACCTTAATGGCCTCTTTTTTATATGTAAAATTTCGCGAGGGGGCATTTTTTCTTTTTGTGGTCGTGAACTCGCGCCGGACAATATGCCCGTCCGTAATCTATTAATAGATACGTTATATTGAACCACTCCTTTTGCGGAATAATCTGCATAAGATCTCGCTCAATTTTTACAGGGTCCGCGTGCTTCGTAAGCCCAAGCCAAGCCGAAAGCCGCTTCACGTGCGTATCAACCGCAATCCCCTCCACGACGCCGTAGGCATTGCCTAAAATGACGTTCGCGCTCTTTCTGCCGATACCGGGGATCGTTACCATTTCCGCCATCGTTTTCGGAAGTTTCCCTCCGAATTTTTCTTTCACAACCTTCGCCGCAGCAAGGATATTCCTCGTTTTTGCACGATAAAATCCGCACTGATGGATGTCCTTTTCGAACTCGCGCGGTTTCGCTTTTATATAGCTTTCAAGTTTCGGATACTTTTTGAACAGCGCCGGCGTTACCTGGTTCACTTTTTTATCGGTGCATTGCGCGGAAAGCTCGACCGCGACCAGCAGTTCCCAGTTATTGCCATACCGTAAGACGATCTTTGGGTGCGGAAAAAGCCTTTTCAAGATCTTTGTAATGTTCAAAGCGCGCTTTTTGAGCGCAGACAACCCCTTAGGAGATATCATTTAAGTTTATTAAAGCATATGAATTTTATGTCGTCTTGGCAATTCTTCAAATCGAATGTCACTAGCGATAAACAAAGCTTTGTGTTATATTTATCATCAGAAGTTTCGAATCGGTAACCAGGAGGCATGGATGTTGGCGCGGATCATAGTCTTTTTAGTACCTCTTTTCGGCATCTCGGTAATTCTGGGAAACACCCTATACGCTCTCGTTTTCAATAACGGCATGTGGGTTGCAAAGCCCGGCTCGCAGGGATTCATCGGTCTTTATACGATGTTTGCCGTCATCGCATTGATAGCATCAATTCACTGGATTTACAAAAAGACAGCGGGATTCATTGTCCTCACCAAACGCTAAGCATATGCTTAGCGTTTTTATTTATTTCGTTAAAAATACTACAATAGAAAGATTATGAGGAAAATACTTACGCAAAAATTTTTCAATCGATCTACGCTCGCAGTTGCCCGCGGACTTTTGGGAAAATTTTTAGTGCGGGAACTCCCGCGTAAATCTGCGTCACCTCTGCGTAAATCCGCGCACCGCATAGCAGTGATGATCACGGAAGTCGAGGCATATGACGGCCCGAAGGATAAAGCATCGCACGCGAGCCGGGGCATAACGCCGCGCACGAAGATAATGTTCGGCAAAGCGGGCAGATTTTATATTTATTTTACCTACGGCATGCACTGGATGCTGAATATCGTGACGGGGAAAGCGGGCTACCCTGCCGCAGTCCTAATCCGCGCCGGGCGCACGCTGGATAGCAAGGATATCAATGGCCCCGCCCGACTCACGAAGTACCTGAAAATCGATAAAAAAATAAACGATAAACCGGCCATTCGGAAAACGGGGCTTTGGTTTGAAAATCGGGGTACTAAAATAAAACCGGCGGATATTCTCGCCGGTAAACGTATCGGCGTGGACTATGCCGGCCGTTGGGCGCATAAGCTTTACAATTTTAAAATAAAATAAGGATAGCATTGCTATCCTTTTCAATAAGTCAATCACCCGTGACCTCAGCGAAGTCTTCGGGGACGCCGTCTTCTTTCGGCAAAATGAACCACAAAATCATATACACGGGGTACAACTCCAAAACGATGAACAGCAATCGGATAAGCCAGGTAGGCAACCCCAGCCAATACGCGATTCCGGGGCAGACTCCGCCCAACCATCCTTTTTCGGAGATTCTCCGCAATGGACGATCCATGTATCCACCCTCAGCAAGAGGAACTGTTGTTTAGTATACTCCGGAATGTCCTATGGTCAAGATATTGTCCTGGAAGGGTACATCGGTGACACTTTCTGATTCTTGTAATGGTACTCGACCGGTACCTGGTAGCCAAGTGTCTGG
>JBGPNL010000052.1:0-7025 GCA_041487555.1 Minisyncoccia bacterium
GAAGAAACCGTTGGGGTAAAATCAGGACCAAGCGTTCGGATCGCCCACTGGCGTAGGAAAAACCCGAAGATAACAATCAAAAATCCGATATAGCTTACCCATGCCGACAATCTGCCAACAGGTGAAAACGCGAACAGGAAGAATACGGCGATAGAAAGCGCTGCACCCAATAGCACGACCATAAGCGAGCCGCGATCCATCTCAATCCCCGGCTTGCGCCGCTTCTTCAAGAAAATACTGAGCTCGATAAGCAACACGGGCACGAGCAACACGATGCGTAAGTAATTTGTCATGGCGTGAAGAGAAGAAATCATCATGGCGCGCGCCTTTCTTCGCCGGACATTTCTCTCTCTATCTAAGCATCTCTTTGTAGCGACAGTCAATGATTGACTCCCGCAGTCGGACGTGCCATCATCCCACGTAGTAATAGTTCGTCGAAAAAGGTGTCCATTGAAGACTTTCTCTCTGCCAAGATCAGCATTTTCCTTGCTCTGCGGCATTATCGTAAGCTTTTCGCCTCTCTGTATCGCGCCATCAAAAGCGCATGCGCAAAGCAGATCAACGCCGCCACAAGAACCGTGCAAGATACTCGTCCTCGGCTTTATCGGAGGAACGGAATTCCCGAACCATAGATCCTCCGGTATCGTGCAAATCGAAAAAGAGATCCGCGCCATGGGATACGCGGACGTCTGTTCTAAAACATACGTGCCTTATTCCTGGATGCGCGGCGACCGATGGGTTATGAAGCATTTTCCGCGGCATAGCGGGAAGCTTTCACGGAGCGAACTGGAAAACGCGCCGAAGGTGATCATCTACGGCCACAGCCTCGGAGGATGGGCAACGCTCACCGTAGCGCGAAAACTAGAACAACGCGGTATTCCCGTTGAGCTTACCGTGCAGATCGCAAGCGTCGGCATCACGGACCACACTGTTCCCCGAAACGTAAAAACCGCCGCGAATTTCTACACGAACGATATCGTTGGTAACCTCATCGGCACGAAGCACGTGCATGTTCGGGATAAAAACGCGACGCAATTTCTCGAAAATAAAAACGTGCCGCATACAAGCCACCTGTCGATCACGCGCGATCATGAGATCGCGGAACTAATCATAGGAACAGTCCGTTCGCTCCGCGAGCCTCCGCCGGCCACAACGGATACCGCACTATATCCTTACTGTTATTAAAACCAAAAAGCCCCGCATACGTGCAGGGCTTTTTTATACTAAAATCGATTCTGCTAGGTTATATTTCCGAGTTAACAACCGACATTGGCGTTGCCGCCGATGAAAGACCCGACGATAAGCGGGACCCCTCGCGCGAGGAGGCCGACCGCCACGGCGATCACCGCGTAGATCAATGTATGGCTCGCCGACTTTACCTTCTCCGGATCGCCCGAGGCGGTCAAATACTTGAAGGCCGCGATCAAAATAAAGACGATGGAGAGTACGACGAGGAAGGTGAACATCCAACCGACGACGACCGTGCAGAGAAACTGCTGGAAGCCGCTGACGTCCATAATCGGCGATGACGGCAGGGTGCCCTGCGCCGACGCGAACACCGGCAATATGATAGCAACAATACCCGAAACACCTGAAATGATTTTTTTCATATATTTCTTTTATTTTTCGACCTTTCCATTATCAGTTACTATTATACCCTATTCTTGAATCGCCGGGCTGCTTGACTCGGGCAACCAATTGTCTACTATTAGAAACAGGAGATTTTACCCATATTGGGAGGCTGTGATGAAAAAGGTATTTTTTGCTTTCGTGCTCTCGGTGTTGATCGTAGGACTGGCTCATGCGCAAAACGCCGGGGCAAATCCGGAAACCAGCTATCGCTTCAAGGCGGTTGGATATGCTTCGTCCTGGGACGTTGCGACGCTCCGGTTCAAGACCATCGAAACGGTATATTTTTTCAACCGATGGGAGGTCGAAAAACCCAACCGATGGAACAAGTCGTGTTCCAATAAGGGACTCAACGTGCGTTTTTACGATGGCCAAACTATCGATGATGATACGATTCCACATATCATTCCACATATCGGCGATAGCCAGTATCATTTTTCAAGTCTGCGATTCAGCCGCGGAGCGTATCAATGTTATGACGAGCGGCGCATGACGATTAATGACCTGAACACCGGAAAGTTGGTCTGGCAAAGCTCGAACCTGTAATCGATTGCAGTCCTTCTCCCAGAGAAAAACTTGGCGCCTGAAATGTTCCGGCGCCTTTTTATTTTAATTTGCCATAAATCAATCTTCTGCGGCAACTAAAAAAACCCAGCCTTGTGCCGGATCTTTTATTTGTGGAGATAGGTGGACAAAGAGGGAAACAAGTAAATGCTGGCGAAACTGACGAGATTTATAAATGTCAGGTTGCTATCTGTGGTTAAAAATTGACTTAAACGGATATTTTTGCGAACTCACAAAACCGATAGATTGGATCGCGGAAAGTAAATAAAAGTGACGCCGGATTGTGGCGTCACGCAACTAGAACTTCTTTCCAATTTGCCCACGTTACACGTCTTTTTTCCTGCACGTCTTGGTTATACGAAGCGTCGTAAATGACATGTTCCCACTCCGGATTTAAATGCCCCGAAATTTGCGGCTTGTCGTCGATAAGAATATCGCCACGCACCGCAGTTTTGTCTTTCGTAATGATCAGCCGTTTTATAAATTCGCGGCCGAGGTGCCTCTCAACCCATTCAAATTTTTCCTGAACGCAGTGTGTGTAAGACGTCAGCGGTGCGCTGCAAATGAAAACTTCGTGGCCCAAGGAAAGCATTTCTCGAAATGCGCGTAGCCCTTCTTCTATCGGCGGGAAGCCCAGATAAAATCCTTTGCTGCGCCGGATTTCCTCGATCCCTTCTGCAAGATGCGGAGGAAAGTTATTGACAAGTTCAAAATGCGTTCTCTTTCCAGAATGTCGTTGTGCTTCTTCTGGGAATCGTTCAGAAAAAACTCGGAAAAGGTGTGTTGTTTCGTCGGCAAGAGGACCGTCTTGATCGATGAGAATAACCATGCCTACCCCTTTATTGTTGCAGATGAAAATACTATGCCCATTAAAGCACCGATGGACAGTAAGCGCAAGAATTTTACTTCACCTATCTCCACGTCGGTTTTCGATAACAGGAAAACCCATCCTCTATCTTTTCCACAACCGACACATTGGTGGAGATAAATGGACAAAGAGGGAAACAAGTAAATGCTGGTCGAAATGGGCAGAATTTTTAAATAGTTATGCGGAATTGTTAAAGTCCCATCTCGTGCACAAAAAAAGGACTAATGAGAATTAGTCCTTGATGCGAATTAGAGAAGCCAGAATTTTTTAGCTCTGGTGAAGCGCGTCCACGGGTGCGGGATGTTCGGACCAATGCCTGCAGATCTGATATTCTTCAACGAGCCACGGCCAAAGGAAAAAGGATTCGCCTTGTTTGAGCGCTTTCCCATTTACAAAAATAGTTTCATCTTCCTTAGCCTTGATATGCGAAGAAGAAAGCAGAAAAACATAGAAAAGCATATGCAGGCCGATGAGCCCAACCCACACTCCCGACGGAGCGAATTCACTGCCTTTGCCAAGCTCTATAGAAGCAAAAACCCAGGAGCCAACGCTGAAAAAGAACTGCATAAACATAAACAGCATCAGGAGTCCTCCTCTTAAGCCAATGGCATACGGCCTGCAGCCGCCTCCGATGATATCCTGCTGGCCGATGAAGTGAATGAGATAGGCCATAAACAAAAAGCCGAGGGTCGCGCCAAGAATCGCGGGGGAGTACGAGAGAACATGTGGCCCGTGCAGAAGCAGGGCCGCGAAAACCATCACTAATCCAAGTCCGAATGCCACGACTGCGGGGAGCCAGGTTGCCTTTTTCATTTCACACCTCGTGATAACAATCTACGGCAATCTTATCGCCAAACACGTGCTGAGTCAACATCTTATAAAATCCCCATAGCGGAGAATTGGAAAAAGCCCCTTTCGAGGCTTTTCCTCAACCGACACATTAGTGGAGATGGGCGGAATTGAACCGCCGTCTAAAGATACGGTCGCTTGGCCGTCTACGAGCGTAGGTTAGCAGAGCTAATCGAATGGTTCTGTTTCTCGTCCGATGCGTAGAACCGTCAACATCGGACCAGCCTCCTTATATAAGACCGGTACTAACCTAAGAGGCTCAAATTAGCCGATCCTCCCCGTGTTAAGCGAAAGCTAAGGAACGAGGAGCCGCAACTTTAGAGTTGGCAGTTATGATTTTTTGCCACTTTAACGAGATGGCGCTCGGCTCGCAAGCCAAGGATGTAGCTTTATCGAAGCCGATCATCCCCAGTACGCAAAGAATAGCACATTTTCAAGGGAAAATCAACGCATATGCTATAATAAAAAGCATAAAGAGAAAGGTCGAAGTTATAAGATTAATTGATTTTTACTTATGGAACATCCGAATATGCAGGGCAAGTTGTGCAAATGCCCTCATCATAAAATGCTCCCGGCGCTTGTGGCTCTCGGCGGGTTCTTCTGGCTGCTCGGGACACTGAGCGTTTTCACTATGGGATTTGTGAATGTAGCCGTAGCGCTCCTCGTAATCATCGGCGGACTGTCGAGCGTTTTCGAAGGAGGCTGCAAGTGCTGCTAGGCTAGTTGTAATTGGTAATCCGCAATTAATAATTGACGAGTAGAATCCTCGCTTCCTGCGGGGATTTTATTTACCGATTACGAATTACTAGTTACTATTTTTCTTTATCCGCTGGAATCACTTTTTCCACATTCGCGCGCCGCAGGAGTTCCTCCTGGATCCGATCGGCTAAGTCTTTGTCGAGCGCAGGCAATACCCCCTCCGATTCATCCTGCGCATCCCCCTTGTCCTCATGGCCGGCCGTTAAAATAACAAGTTTCGAGAGCCCGAGGATAAGGTAGCCGAAGCTCCGCTCCACATCCACATTCTGTATCTGGCGGTAAGGGATCGCGACCACCTCTTTATTCAAGATGCCTCGCTTGATCTTCAGCGCGTCCTCGTCGAGCTGGAAACGATAATTGATGTAATTGAGCCAGCCTATAAAGATCGCGATAAGAAAAGAGATAAAAAAGAATTCGAATCCCAGAAGCGCGCCTTGCTGCACGAGCTCGTGCAGGTTCACCGTAAACGATCCGACGACATTATAGTTCCCCGGCAACTGGAGGTTGAAAAGAACGAACATGACGAGCGAAAAAAGCAGCGCCCCGAATGGAATAACGCTCCTTTCCAAAATGAACAATACGAGGGTTTTGTAGCCCAGGTGCTCATACGCATCGTTTTTTGGCGCGGTCGTCTCGTCCATGGAAATAATTATATCACGAAATGCCCCTTATAATTTCGGGGCTTTTGACAATGAAGAAAATATCATATATTATTAAAACTTGTAAAAGCGCTCATATAAAAAACCACCAAAACCATCGTTAAACCCAGACTCAACAGCCAAATAATCGCGCCCGAGCTCAGGGTCGTCGACGAGACCGGAAAAAACCTAGGCGTCATGAAACGCGAGGACGCTATGGCACTCGCGAAACCGGAATTGGGCCTCGACCTCATTGAGACCGTGCCGAACGCACAACCGCCCGTGGCGCGGATCATGAGCTACGACAAATATCGCTACGGGGCCGAAAAGCAGTTCAAAAAAGAACGGCTTGCGCAAAAAACCGGCGGCATAAAACATGTGCAGATAAGCGCCCGAGCCGCCGAAAACGACCTCCTCATCAAGGTAAAGCAACTCGAGAAATTCTTCGCCGAAGGCAGCCAGGTGGAGATCCAAATGCGCCTTCGTGGACGCGAGAAATATAATAAAGACTGGGCGAAGCTCAAACTTGCAGAATTCTTAAAAATGATTACAGTAGAGTACAAGCTCCTCGGCGAACCGAAGTTCGGCGGCCAGGGCATGTACGTGCAAATAGTAAAAAAATGACCCAGAAAACGCTTGCGTTTTCGGAGTCATCCCGGCGGAGGCCGGGATCCACGTTTCAACTTGCAATGGTTGGCGTGGTATAGTAACCTTTGACGATATCCATTTCTCAATTAATCACCATATGAACAAAAGCCTTTCAAAACGGATCAGGATCACAAAAAACGGCAAGGTATTGCGCCGCTCGATGGGCGTGAACCATTTTCGTACCCGTACAACGCAAAAGAATATCCGCGGGAAAAGCAAACTGCGCAAGCTTGATATTTCGCTAAAAACCTTGTTAAATTATTAACTATGCCAAGAGTCAAACGAGGAACAACCACCCATAAGCGGCGGGAAAAAATACTGAAGTATACGAAAGGCTTCATGTGGGGCCGCAAGAACAAGGAGCGCGCCGCCAAAGAAGCGCTGCTCCACGCCTGGACGCATGCGTTCGCGGGCCGTAAGAACAAGAAGCGCGTATTCCGCCAACTTTGGAACGTGAAGATCAATGCCGCCGCACGCATGGAAGGCACGACCTATAGCCACCTCATCGCGGCCTTGAAAAAAAAGAATGTGCGACTGGACCGAAAATCCCTCGCCGACCTCGCGGAACACAATCCCGAAGTATTCAAAAAGGTGATCGCATTCGTGAAATAAAAAAACTCCGGCCCGGTGCCGGAGTTTTTAGTTGAAAATAATGAAGGGGCAAGATTTCTCTTGCCCCAGTTGCTGACTTGACCCGAGGGTCGCGCCGGCCGCGGTGGAACTACAAGCGATTAACGTTGGTGTTGCGATTGGGATTCACGACGATTCACCTCTCAAAGTACTAGATGGCCGCAGATCGCTCCACGGCTTACCGTTTATGGGGCCGAACTGCTATGCTCGTGCATTATAGCAAACCTATAAAAATAGTCAAGGCCGCCGACCGCCGTCGGGCCTCTGCCCCGGCTGCGGGCCACGATTCCGCTGACTTCTCTCTCTCAGAAAATCCTTCGCTTGTTTCAGCACTTTCCTCGTATCGGCATATTTTTTCCCTAAAATGTTTATCGCGTCCTGATAGGTGAACCAGCCAACCGGTTGAAGAGAGCAGATCCTTCGCTACGCTCAGGATGACA
>JBGPNL010000053.1:0-6990 GCA_041487555.1 Minisyncoccia bacterium
ATCCGTTTCATTTTCGACGGCCGTCGAAAATGAAACGGTGAGAATCATTCTGACTTTTATATAATATCGGCTTCTTTAGCTGCAAAAAATTTTATGTAGGATAAAAGTTTTAATCGGTTAAAGCTTACTACAAGTTCTTCTGATAACGGTGCCGGGCCAAACCATACGCTTTGTTGAAGCATTGTGAAACCAGCGGACTTAAGTTCTACGCGCAGCCAATTCCTCTTTTTTCGATAAATTTCCGGTATATCAAAAACGATAACGAGGCTTTTTGTGTTTCTCTTTGTTGGAATTCTTGTATGCGCAGGAAGGAAGTTATTTTTAACAAGATATGCACGGCCCGCATTCGTAATGTTCCAGATTGCGCCCTTCTTTTTTACTAATCTTTTCTGCTTGAGGCGGAAGAGGATCACGCGCAGATAATCCCCAGATAGTTTTCGGGGAGTAGATCGCTTTCCTTCACTTGGATATCCATAGATTCGTTGTCGTATCAGCTTATAGCCACCGGAGTAGTCGGAAAGAATTGTTAATAAATCATTGGCAAAACTCATGGTTTTTCTTGCCTACGTTTCATTTATGACGGCCGCCAAGGATGAAACGCTCTGTTATTTTTCGGTAAATACCTGTAATTTTCGACCGTTCGCCGCAACTTCTACGGTTCCATTTTGATCGGTGCGGAAGACCCTCGCACTCGTCGAGGAAGCGATCCGTGCGAGCGTTTCTTTCGTTGGATGGCCGTAGGTGTTATGGGCGCCGACTTCGATAACGGCCACTTTGGGATCGACTGCCGCGAGAAATGCGTCGCCCGAGGAATATTTCGAGCCGTGATGCGGCACCTTCAGCACATCAGCCCGGATATCCAAATGATTTGTCGTGAGGTAATCCTCAATATTGAATCCGATGTCGGCGGTCAAAAGCGTCCGAAATTCCGGCGTTTTCACGAGTTCCACGAAACCGGTATCGTTCAATTCACCGCTTTGCGAGAATTCTCCGTTCGGCGAAAGCAGATCAATCTCGCTCGACGCGTTGCGGATGCTATCCCCTGCTCCGAGCGTGATCAGAGGAATATGTTTCGATTTTATTTTATCGATGAGCGCCGGCCATTCACGAATTCCTTTTGTATCAGATCTACCATTGATGATAAACGCGCCAACATCATATTGATCAAGGATAAAGTTATAGCCGTTGAAATGGTCGAGCTGCGGATGCGAAACGATCGCAAGGTCGATATAACGGTCGCCTTGTGGAAGCGCGCGCGCAAGGCTCGCGAGCACCTTATTGTCCGGCCCGGCATCCGTCATCACTTTTACGTTCCCCGGAAATATGACGAGCTCCGCGTCGCCCTGGCCTACATCCAAAAAATAATCACGAGGCGCATTGCTCGGCATTCCCGCGATGACCTGATACCAAACAAATACGGTAAGTGCCGCGAGCGAAAGAAAAAGCAATTTACTCACGCCGTTTGTTTTATTCATGCTGATTTTTTCTGCGAGACTCTAGGCGAAAATTCATAAATAAAGAAGATGCCTATCGCGTAGTAAACCGCCATGGCAACGATGGAACCGACGAAAGATATGGGAACCGGCAGCCGCACGGCGGCGAATAATTTAATAACGGCGACTTCGTAAGTGAGCAATACCTGAACGAGTTTTGCGGATACGAATCCGAGGGAGAAATTAAGCGAACCGAGCGCAGCAAGCACGAAACCGAGAAACATCGTAAATGGAACGAATTCAAGGATGAGCACATTTGCAATCACGGCGAGCAGCGAAAATTGGCCGAAAACCGTGATGATCACGGGCATCACGGCGAGCTGCGCCGAGAGCGTGAGGAGCGCGGTTTCGCCGAGCCCCGAAATCCGCCCTTTCTTGATCTTCAAGAATTCCTGTATCGCCGGAGCAAGATAGACGATGCCCAAAAGGCTCAAAAATGAGAGCTCGAATCCGACGTCGAAGACAAGTACGCCAGGATTTAAGAGCGCCATGCCAAGCGCGGTCAAGGTTACCGCATTCCGCATACTGTAAAGTCGCCCCGCTTCCCTTGCGAGAAGCCCTAAGAACCCCATAATCGCCGCGCGGATGACGGATGCCTGTGTGCCGACCATAAGCACAAAGAGGGCGATAACGAGCGAGGTAAGGTAAAACGTTTTCCGGCGCGACAGAAACATTCCGAAAACCTGTGCCACAGCGAAGACGAGGATCGCGATATTGTATCCGGAAAGCGCCACGAGATGCGTCGTCCCAGACGCTGCCATTTGGCTTTTGAACTCGTTCGTGAATCCCGATTGTACGCCGAGCGTGATTCCCGCAAGGAGCGCGGACTCGTCGCCCGGAAGCGCTCGCGTAAACTGTTCTACCAACCCCGATTTGAAATCGATCAATTTTTCCTTGAGCCAGAAACCGTTATGCTCGCTTAGTATCCGCACTTTCGGGAACGCGACGGTCGGCGTATCGGCAGGCACGATTCGTGATTCGATCGCGCCATCGGCTTGTATCGCATCTCCATAATGAAACACATCTTGCGGCGAAACGAGCACGCGGATATTGCCGCTTACGGGAGGCGATAAATCAATCGCGAGACTCTGATATTTTTCCCTCACTTGCGGCTCGTCTACGATAACACCTGAAAAAGAAATTTTCTTATTGAAAATAATATGCTCGCGGGTGTCCCGAAGATTAAAATAGAAATGGTAGTAAAAAGCGCCGAAAAAGATGGCGGCGATGAACATGAGGAGTATTTTCCAAAAATGGACGCGCTTCACAAAAAATAAAATAACGGAGCCGATGACCATCGCAACGGCGCATGCTAAGCCGACACTCCAGCCAAAACTCGCGACGGCGATACCGAGCATGAATGAAAGCGCAACACCGAATACGATATCTGAAATATGAAGCCTTTCCAGCATCCAATCATGCTATAAGAACGAGATAAAATTTTGATAAAGAAAAAGGCACAGATTTTCGAGTCTGCGCCTATGAAATCCAGATGTCCGGAATCAGTTCGTAAGCACTACGACCGGTGCCGGCGGAAGGTTTTGATGCAAAATTTCTATTTTGATCGCGGACAAAATATACATGATGCTCTCGTAGAAGCGTTCTTTGTCGTTGATGTCTTCGAGGCTCTTGAAGAATTGCGTCCACGACTTTTGCAGCCTCTCGTCCGAATCGCCATCCAATGTATCAGCGAATTCTCGGGGGTCAATGAGGCTCCAGTCAAAAAGCGCTTTCTCAAATTTCCCCAAGAGCAGATTCTCAAGCGCTATTTCCCGCGCATCTTCCGCTCTCACGTAGGCGCGTGCCACATCGAGGTATTCGAGCGCCGCCGGATTTTTATCGAGATATTCTTTGGATTTTTCCATCCTTTCCTGCTCATTCCTCACAAGATCAGCGGGTGTTTTATTCGATTGCTTCAAGCCGTCGAGCGTGTACTCGTGCTTGGCAAACTGCAACGCGATCCGAAAAGCTGAATTCATATGTTCTCCTTGCCGATATATTTCAAGCCCGGCCCGGACCGAATGCGGTACTGTGGAGATTATATCGGTTTTTATTCATTTGTCAATCCCGACGTCCCGAAAAGGAAAAAGGGCGCGAACTCGAAAGTCAGCGCCCGAAAAACATGCGATCAGCGAGCCAGCCTTTTTAGGCCCAGCTTTGCTTCTTTGATCTCCGTACAGCGAAGTACGGGGATGTACTTCGTCTTATCGAGGTTATGCGCCACGATCTCGATCGAGACCTTAATGTCGTCGATCTCCCTTAAAAGATAATTCAGTTGCCGCATACCTTGCCCCATGAATTCACGGCTGGCGGCAAGATTGGGCTTCTCATTGAGTATCGCCCTTACCTCACTGCTCACGCGGATGAGATGATGAAAATGAAGATCGTCCGCATCGAGAAAGATCTCCCAATTGTCCGCCTGCGGACCCGCAGTAATCTGAGGACAATGTTGGATTCCATCACCGTAGGAGCGAATGAATGACTCAATCCGCTCTAAAAGGGGCTTCATGCTGAATTCCTTCGGAAGATCGGCCCGCACCACCCGACACCATACCCGTATAGTTGCCATTAGAGTCTCCTCTATTGCTGCATTTAATTCGGCATGCAGCCGCCTGCTTTCGCATTGGATCGTGCTCTGCGACAGCGAGGAAGGAATGATGAAACCGTCGACCCTGTTTCTAAAAGAATTCGGGTCTGTTCACTGCATTCGTTAACGTTCACACACATAAACTTTATTAACTCCCTCTTCGCTATCGCAAAACTATTGACCCCATTTCGAATATATCTTCAGCCGCGATACTGGCTAATTTCGTTTATCACACGAAGCAAGGGCAAAGGCGTACCCTTGGGTACGTCGAGCCCGCAGCGACACAGTGAGAAACGAAATTGGCCGTATCCCTTCGGGTTGCGGATAGGCGCTCGTCCCGCTGCGTTATAACTCGGTCGCAGTGCTGAAAGCACAGCTTCCTCATCAAGCCTTGCGGATACGAGTGCCTCTCGCGCAACGCGGCTCGAATATATATTTGAAATGGGGGTCTGCTATGATGCGTCATAGCACCCACCCTTTACTAGGTGGTGATTTTTACTTGATTACATTTTTCAAAGAACTTCTGTTTCGTCCTTTCACCTGTCCGCCGAAACTCGGCGTAGGCGGGGACTCATCAGGCGAGACATGCATCTCGCGACAGAGATGGATTTTAGAGATTCCCTCGAACTCATTTGACTTTCAGACCGACAATTCTGGAATTGCATTATCGAAAATCATTTTTTGAGCTTTGAACAGCGACATCCTGCCCCAGAGATAGGCATATTCCGCAACGACTTTTCCTGCAAAGCGGATCCGAATGCCTTGCCATACTTGAACGTAGTTTTCGCCCCGAAAAGTCATTCGCTTATCGAAGCTGAATCCTTCGATTTCAATCGGCTCTCCGGATTCGCCTACGGTGCCGCCGGTTTCAGTAATATGCTTCTGGAATCGCCGGAGAAGCCACGCCCTCTCTTCATCAAGAAGATCGGATTTCTCCAAATGATTCACAAAGTAAAATACTCGTCCGTGCAGTCCTTTCCTCAATCGCCTCTCTCTAATGCGGTCGCTTGCAGTGCCGATGAGCATTGCCACGAGCACGAAAGGGAGCGCAATGAGAACCGCGATACCTGAACCTACTGCGTCGGTAAATCCTTCGCATTGTGTACTCATGATACCCTCCTCCGCGAAAAATCTTATGATGAACTGTTTAAGTTATAGCATATAAAATGCTATTTAGTCAAGGTCGAGAAAATGCTATAAAATAAGGGTTTTTGACGCCCTCTGTCATCCCCTGACTTGGTCGGGGGATCCATGCTTTAAATACTTTGGAAGCGTGGATCCTCGCCCCGCCTGAGGCGAGGCTCGCATGTGGCGGCTTCGCGAGGACGACATGTGGGGGACGTTTTTCGGCTCATTCGTCCTTCTTTCTCCACTCCTCCCGCCCTTTTTAGGGCGAGGCTCGCCTGGCATGATTCGTTTCTCGCCAGGCGGCGATTTTCTTATGATTCCCCGACAAAAGAATTTTCGGCACTTTCCATGCGCGCATTTTCTTTCCACTTTTCACTTTTAACTTTCCACTCGGGACGAAAGTCTCCGGTCGGGTGTAGGTCGGAAAAGAACCGTTCACTTCTTCAAGCGATTCTTCCTTGCCAAGAAACCCGGGGATGAATCGGCTCACGGCTTCCATTACGATAAGCGCGGGCAATTCCCCGCCACTCAAAATATAATCCCCCATTGAAATTTCTTCATCGGCGATATGTTCGGCAACGCGTTCATCCACGCCCTCGTAACGGCCGCAGATAAAAATGAGCTGATTGTATTTCGATAAACGCTTCGCCTCTTTGGCGTCAAATTTTCTCCCGCGCGTGGAAAAGAGTATCGTTCTGGTTTTTAGTCTTTTATTTTTAGTCTTTTGTTTTAAAAATTCAATCGCCTTGTATATTGGTTGAATTTTTATGACCATCCCCGGTCCCCCGCCGAACGGCCGGTCATCAACTTTGTTATGCCTGTCGTCCGTATAATCACGGAGATTATGCGCTTTAATCGTAATAAGTTTCTTCTCCTGCGCGCGCTTCAAAAACGACTCATTCAGGTACGAGTCAAATATCTTAGGGAAAATTGTAATAATGTCGAAACGCATAAAACTAGGTGTTAGGTGTTAGAAAAAGCATGGATCCCGGCCTTCGCCGGGATGACGAATTATCTAAATTACCAATTACTAATTGCTATTTTCATCATCCTTCTTCCCCAATGATTCGCTGATCGCTTTGCGCAGTTCGTCGATGTTCACGTCGGTTTTCGGGCGGGGGTTTTTAGACTGAGTTCTCGGCGGCTGCGGGTTCTTAAGTGTGGCGCTTAAAGAAGCTCCCGGAGGCCGGGGCGTTTCGCCTGCCTGCCAGCCAGGCGGGCGCGTGGGGCGAGTTTCCTCATGCGTACGGAGCGATTCACGTAATGGCGAAGCTTGGACGGGTGGCCGTGGATAGTCGCGCATGGGCGGACGGGAACGCATAGGCTCGCGCCTTTCCGCGCCTATGTGCTGCGGCTCCCGGCCGTGCGATTCCGGCACATGTCCTTCGGTTGGTTCTCTGCGTTTCGGCGGTCCATAGGTTCTTGGCGGCGCCTGATATTCTTGTGGCTCGGAGGGCTCGGGCTGCCGCCTATCTTCCTGAGCGCGACGTTCCGGACCGTCGAACCGGGGCGAGTGCGGACGCGGCAACGGCTCGTAACCGTCATTCTGTCGATTATGTTCAGCATATGCGGGCCGGGGCGAATATTCTTCGCGTGGGGAGTTATAGGCTGGTCGCGGTTCCCTCGGACCTTCATTGTAACGGGGTTGTGGGCGGTACTCCTGAGGGTTTCCTTCCCCGTATTCAGAACGAGGCGGGCCTGCCTGCGCAGGCGGGCGGAAATCTTCGCGAGGTCCATTATTATACGCTGGTCGCGGCTCTCTCGGTCGATCATCGTATCGGG
>JBGPNL010000054.1:0-6990 GCA_041487555.1 Minisyncoccia bacterium
CGTTCGTCGCCGCGAGCGCCGTGCTCGGCAAATGGTCCAAGCGGATCAGCGCAATGAAACGCGGGTTTGAGGTCGGCCCGAATCCGACGTACGAGTCGATGAGCCGGTCGGTGTAGCCGCCATTCTTGAAGTCGGGCATGAATGCGCTGCCGGTTTTCCCCGCCAAGGAATAACCGCTGATCGAGGCAACTCCCGCCTTATCAACCGCAGAGATCATCATATCCGTCACAAGCTTCGCCGACTCCGGCGTGATCACGTTACGAATTTGCCGCGACGCCAGATCCGCGTCCACATAGGGCCGCATCAAAGTCCCGTTATTCGCAATCGCGGCCATCGCGGCGATGAGCTCGACGGGCGTTACTGCG
Source organism: Minisyncoccia bacterium (assembly GCA_041487555.1). GTDB lineage: Bacteria > Patescibacteriota > Minisyncoccia > UBA6257 > 2-01-FULL-56-20 > DATLTV01. The sequence goes on from JBGPNL010000054.1 coordinate 366, forward strand.
ACGCCCTGACCGTATGAGGCGGTCGCAAAGGCGATGTCTTTTTCCTTCGGGCTGAGACGCGAAATATTTCCCTTGAGTTCGCCAGGAAGATCAATGCCCGTTTTTTCCGAAAAACCGAATCGCGCGATATATTTTTTGAAAATATCCCTGCCGATGAGGCGCTCCGCATACACCGCGCCCGTGTTGATCGAGTGCTCGATCACATTCGTCATCGTCGCCCAGCCGTATGGACCATGCGACCTGAGATCATAATTGCTGATCGTCCTGCCGTTCATCGTAAGCGTGCCGGTATCGAAATATTTCGTGTCGGGCGTAAGCTTGCCGGAATCTATCCCCGCCGCCATGGTGAGCACCTTGAAGACCGAGCCGGGTTCGTAAATTTGCTGCGTTACCGGATTCAAAAAATCCGAAAGCGACGAGCTGCTGTACTCATTGGGATCGAAATCGGGAGTGCTCCCCATTGCGAGGATCTTTCCGGTTTTCGGATCTTCGACGATCACTGTTCCGCCGCTCGCCCCATTATCCTTCACCACATTCCGCAAAATGCGCTCCGCCTCCATTTGGATGTTCGGGTCAATCGTGAGCAAAAGGTCGTCTCCCGCATTCACTTTGGCGAGCTTCGTTTCGTCTATCGCTCCGGAAAGCTGTGCGTCATAGAATTTTTCGAGTCCGTAATGTCCCACTTCCCCGGTGCCAGAAGAAGACGGACCTACAAATCCAAGAACCTGCGAGGCGACGGATCCCAGGGGATAGAACCGCCCGGGCTGTGTATCCACATATATCCCTTTCATCTTCAGATCATCGACTGCCTGAGCCATTTCGGGACTCGCCCTGTGCACGAGCATTTCGTACGAATCATTCGGCTTGGAAAAAGTTTTTACGAGGCCCGCGACATCCATATGCAAAACAGGCGCGAGTGTGTTCGCTGCCTCGGACGGATCATCGATCGCCTTGGGAACGGAATAAATGACCGGGTATTCCTTATTCGTTGCCGCCGGCAGATGGTTCCCGTCTTTATCGGTAAAATAGATCACTCCGCGGTTCGCGCTCATCTCGACGGAACCCAGAAATTGGTTCGCCGCACGCGCCAAATAATAATCGCCCTTCACTACCTGCACCTGATACATGTGAAATAAGAGAAAAGAATACGCCAGGACAATAGTGGCGATTAAGCTTGCGAAGCGGAGTTTCATAGGGCAGAAGGTGGGTTATCGAAGGAGGGTGAGTGACGGAGAGCCGATCTCCAAATATTGCGGACTTTTATCCTGAATAAGATTCTTTTGTGCGGCGAATTCTTTGAAATGCGACGGATCGAGCGCATTGAATATCTGCTCCTTAAGCTCGATGTTCGCCGCCTGCACCTTTTGCAGTTCATCCTTCATCCCCACATATCCATGATTTAAATTCACCACGTTATTGTAGAGCACTACAAGCCATATCGCGCCCACAAAGAGCGCCAAAACAAGCCCGATAAGGACCATATTCAGCATGCTTTTCTTTTGTGGCTGGATGAATGTCATTTAAACGTGATTAGGCGATATACATGACGCGCAAAATATAAGAAGCGGAGATCCAAACGTACGCAATAAAGAGCGCGAAATACGAAGCGTTAAGCAGCGGTAGAACATTAAGCTTCAATTTGAAAATTTTTATATGCATGATTTTATTTTTGATTACCGTACCGTTATTGCCCTCAGTTTTGCCGATCGGCTGCGGGGATTTTCCTGCATCTCTTCCCCCGAGGCAACGATTGGTTTTTTCGTAAGTATTTCCGCGTGGCCGGCCTTCTGCATTTCCATAAAACCCTGCTTCACGATCCGGTCTTCGAGGGAGTGGAAGCTGATTATCGCCGCACGCCCGCCGGGCTTTACGATCTCGTGGAGGTGTTCGATAACGTTCCGGAGATTATCAAGCTCATGATTCGCATAGATACGTAACGCTTGGAACGTTCTCGTCGCAGGATCGATGCGCCCGCGCTCATATCCTTGGGGCACTGCGGCGCGAATGATCTTTGCAAGTTCTGCGGATGTTTCGATCTTCTTTTTCTTTTCTGCATCCTTTATCGCCCTCGCAATCCGCATTGCGAATTTTTCCCCGCTCAATTCGAAAATGATCTTCGCAAGTTCGCGCACTTCGAGCTGCCGCAAAAGTTCGGCAACCGATACTGCGCGGATATCATAGGTCATCTCGAGCGGCTCATCTTTCTCGAAGCTGAATCCCCGCCCCGAATCCTGAAGCTGTTCGGAGGAAAATCCGAGATCGAGAAACAGCGCGTCGGCTTTGGGAAGTTTGCTCTTTTTCAAGATCTCCGGAAGTTCGGCGTAATTGCCGTGCGCAAGCCAGACATTCTTTCGGCCGGAAAAGTGCTCGCCCAATTTTTCAACCATCGCCTTATCCCAATCGACGCACAAGAGTATTCCCTTGTCTCCCACTATTTCAAGCATCGCTCGTGCATGCCCCCCGCCGTCAGCAGTCCCATCTATCGCGAACGATCCGGGGCGCAAATTCAAAAAATGTAAAACTTCTTTTAAAAGAACGGGCGTATGTGGCATAGAACTTAAGACTGAAGACAAAAGACTGAAGACTTACAGCTCAATTCGTTTTTTGTTTTTGGTCTTTAGTTTTTAGTTAAATCCCAAGTTCCCCGAGTTTTTCGGCGATCTCATCGGAAGCGCCCTCGGTTTTTTTCTTGTATGCTTCCCATTTCTCGAGATCCCAAACTTCGACGCGGTTATAAAGTCCCGCGATCACTACCTGCTTCTTCAAATCGGCATAACTCCGTAAATAATCGGGGATAAGAATGCGGCTTTGATTATCGGGCACAACATCCATCGCCCCGGCAAGCATTAATCTGGCGAAAGCCCGCGCGTTCGCTTGCGCGAGCGGAAGCGCAATAAGTTTTTGGGCCAAGTTTTCCCACTCCTTGCTCGCGAATACAAAAAGGCAGTTATCCAAACCGCGCGTAATAATAGCCCCGGCCGCGAGCTTCTCCTTGAATTTCGCCGGAATCGCTACCCGACCTTTTGCATCTAAATTGTGTTTGTATTCTCCGAGGAGCATATTGTTTTGAGCTTGATAGCTTATTTAGCTAACTAGCTGGGTTACTTATGCACAGAAAGTGGCACTTATCCCCAGAATCATCCACAGTTCCCCACTTCCATTTAATAATAAACCACCATGGCTTCCCGTCAAAATGATGGCTTATTCTGTCTTTACCTTAGAAATGCTTGATTTATAAGGGGAAAACTGGGGAAATAGCCTGTTTTATGCACAAGTTATCAACTTACCTCTGTTTTGAGGCAATTTCCTCCCCGACTTCTCATAGACAAGGCACTTTTTAGAGAGTAGGCTCAATATTAGAAATCTTCACAATCTGAAAAAGGAATACAACCCATGAAAAAGCAGCTTTTTGCCGCTTTGATTGCATACGCTTTTTGTTTTTCCACCTTGGCACCTCGAACTCTTGCCCAGGAACCACCGAAGCAAAGCGCGCCGCCCGACCAAAAAGCGGACGGGCAAGGCAAGCCCGCAGAAACGCAACCTGTTCCGCAAAAGGACAAACCCAATGTGAAAGCCGGCTCGAAGGACGATGTGGATGCAATCGGCAACCGCAAAGTCAATTGCAGCATGAACTTCTTCTCGTTGGAGAAGGAAATTGCTTTGGGCAAGCAGCTTGCCCAAGAGGTCGAGAAAAACACAAAGCTCATCGACGATCCCGCGATCACCGAATATGTGAACCGCATAGGTCAAAACCTCGTCAGAAATTCCGATGCAAAAGTTCCTTTCACGATCAAAGTCATCGATTCCGATGAAGTGAACGCTTTTGCGCTTCCCGGCGGATTCTTTTATGTGAATAGCGGACTCATTCTCCGCGCGCAGGAAGAATCTGAACTTGCTGGCGTCATGGCGCACGAAATCTCACATGTGACCGCGCGACATGGAACGTGCCAGGCGACGAAGGGCGAATTGATGCAATTGGCCTCGATTCCCGCTCAAATCCTTATCCCTTATAGCGCCATCGGCGTTCTCATCTATCAAGGATTGAACGTAGCGATCCCGCTCACCTTCCTCAAATTTTCCCGAAATGCGGAAAGGGAAGCCGATTTTCTCGGGCTGCAATACATGTACAAGGCGGGATACGACCCGAACTCGTACATAACTTTCTTCGAAAGAATCCGGGCCGATGAAAAAAGACGGCCGGGCACCATACCGAAAGCGTTCTCCACGCATCCGCCGACAGAAGACCGGATCGCTTCCACGCAACAAGAGATTGCCCGCATTTTGCCGGCGAAAGATGAGTACATCACGACCACCTCGGAATTCGATGCCGTGAAAGGTCGGCTGCTTGAAAAAGTAGCCGCACGAAAGGCGAAGCCCGCCGGTCCGGGCCAGCCGACACTGCGGACAAAAACCGAACAAGGCAAAGACAAGCAAAAGGCCGGCGACCAAGATCCAAATCCGAACGACGATGACCGCCCGACATTGAAACGCAGACCAGGCGAAGACCCGAACGACAAACCAGATCAAAAACCAGAAGACAAGAAACCTCCACAATAAAAATATGCCCAACCGTAAGTACGGTTGGGCATTTTATTTTTCGAAGAACTACAACAACGAAAGCAGTATCTTCGCGAATTTTTTCTGGGGGCCGTGGCGGACAAATCTGCCGGTATCCACGAGATCTCCCAAAACGAATTTCGGCAAACCTGCGTGTGCATGCGGCTGCTCGATAAATTCAGCCTTCTCTTTTTTATAACGCGCTAAAATGGACGCGGAAGGTTTTTTATTGTTGAAGAGCGCGAAGTCGAAAATGTTACCGCCAGCATATTTTTCCATTTCCCGTAAAAAATCTTCCGCGCGAAACCCGTCGGTCTCTCCATGCTTTGTCATCAGGTTGCAGATAAATACTTTCTTCGCTTTCGATCTCTTTATCTCTTCCCGCAAACCCTTTACCAAAAAATTAGGGACGATGCTTGTGTAGAGGTCGCCTGGGCCGATGATGATGAGGTTGGCATTATGGAGCACGCGCCGCGCTGCGGCATTAAGCCGCGCCTCGGGCTCAAGCCACACCTCCGCGATCCCCGGTCGGCTCGGCTGTTTCGGAATGTCGATATTCGTCTCGCCCCGGATTATTTTTCCGTTCGTAAGTCGCGCGCAGAGGCGCACATCGTCGTAGGTCACGGGCACCACTTCGCCACGGACGTTCAAAATACGGGATGCTTCCTCGATGGCAAGTGAAAAACTTCCCGTTACCTTCTCAAGTGCGCTTAAGAAGAGGTTGCCGAAGCTGTGGCCGTCGAGCCCGCCATGCTTGAAACGGTAATTGAAGAGTTCGCGCAGCGTCTCGGATTCCTCGGAAAGTGCCACGAGCGCCCGCCGGATGTCTCCGGGCGGCAAAACGCCATATTGGTCGCGTAAAGATCCGGTTGAGCCGCCGTCGTCCGCCATAGTAACGATCGCCGCCAAATTCACGGGGTGCTGCTTCAAGGCACTCAATACCATGAACGTGCCGCTCCCTCCGCCGATTGTGACGATGTTTTTCATCTGTATCCTCGTAGATTACCTTAAATATACTGTAATTCAAATTATCATCCAATCCTCGTGCACAGCAAAAACCCGCAAACGAAAAATGCCTGTGCATAACTTTCCGAAAAAATCACTTCACTCCCCCGCCAATAAGTACTACGTTGGATTTTTTCATTGCATTTTTCTGCTTACATTGCGCAAGCCTTCAGCGAGTTTCTCTAATTTTTTCGGATCGGCCACTGGGCCACCGCCCGACGAAATCCAACCCTCATATTTATTAAACCAAAATTGCCTATCACTTAAAACTTGCTTCCAAGTGCCCTTTTTCAAATTTTCTGTTCCGTGTAATGGAACGAGTTTTATATGAGCATGGTCTATTCCTGTTCCTTCCATCATTAATCCTACCCGTCCGACATCTTGAAAATAATTCTCGAGTAACTGCGCGACTTGTTTCGATGCAACAATAAATCTTTGTAGAACATTATCGGGCATTTTTAGTACATCACTTCCAAAATGCTTCTTGGGTACTACACATGAAAATCCCTCGGTATTTGGGTCGATAGAGAGCCAAGCCACAAACTCATCATTTTCCCAAAATAAGCCTGGCGTTTTTATGACTCCGGAAACTATTTCACAGAAAATACATTTATCTTCTTTTGTCTTTGCTTCGTAGTTTGCCATATATAGATATTTTGGTTCGCAGATAGTTTTTGTGGATATTACTGGGACCCCGTACAAATTGCTTAGCAATTCTACGGGGTAAGTCGGACTCAAGACCTCTCCGACTTGCCTGTCTCAAAATCTTTGTGGGCCCAATAGGGATCGGACCTATGACCTCTCCGATGTGAACCTGCCTGCCGGCAGGCAGGCGGAACGCTCTACTTCACCCCGCCACTTGGGCACTTGTGGGCGTTGCAGGGATCGGACCTGCGACCTTTCCGATGTGAACGGAACGCTCTACCACTGAGCTAAACGCCCAAGTGGCGGGGCAAGCTGAGCTAAACACGTTTTATTGTCTTCATAATATAAAACAAAAAGGCGCCGATTTCAAACCGACGCCTTTTTCAGTTATATTTATCGACGACCAAACATGAACGCC
>JBGPNL010000055.1:0-6884 GCA_041487555.1 Minisyncoccia bacterium
CTATTATGGAGGCGCGGACAAAGTGATCGGCGTTGCCACCATGAACCTTCCCGAGCTTCTCGAAAAGCTGGTTGCCGAAAGCAAGGAAAAGTAAGGCTTGGATTTGACGGCCGCGTTGATAACCTTATAATGGAGGCAGCCGCTTTCTTGAAAGGAAATGCCGTGGAACTGAATCCGAACGTACCGATCTCATTGGCTATCTTGAGGGATGCGCAGAAAAGGCACGTCCCGAGCATCGAAGAGATTTCGAAATTTTTGTACGAATTGACGCAAGCGGGCATTACCATGCACGAACTGTATCTCAAGCGCGTTCCCGGAGGATTTTACAGCGAAAGCGCCGACACGTTCGTGGGACACGCCGCGCAGGCCGGTCAGGCTACGTTACTCAAAAGGGGCCGGTTCCAATTTTCCAATAAATGGCTTCGTCTCTGCGTCGATATTGTTTTGGAAGAATTGTCGAGTAATCCCGACCGGATGAAGACGCTTCTTGTTGCCGCGAAATATGATGCATTCGATCTCCTCGCCACCATCGCCGGCATCGCCACGCGCGTACCGGATGAAACCCCCATATAAACCATCGGCCATGCCATCCTCGTCGGATGGCTTTTTATTTACGCCCTATTCGGCTCGATCCCGCTAAGCCCCGGCTTATCACGCCTTCCTAGCCCTTGCGTTATTTTGAGTTCTGGTGTATACTGCAATAGTTGTAAGTGTTCTTCGCTAGGTTTTCTGTTTTCGGGGTCAAAAAGACCCACAAATACAGGAAGAACGAGGGAGGAGGAGGTCGCCTTACAGAAAAAATAGAATGAAGAATTTTGAATAAAGAATAACGGATCTAAATTCCATTATTCATAATTCATTATTCGTCATTCACAATAAAATTTAATGGCTAAGAAATTATACGTTGGTGGTTTGCCTTATACGACCACCCAGGACGAGCTCCAGAATGCGTTCGCGCAGGCTGGCACCGTCTCCTCGGCGACGATCATCATGGACAAAATGACCGGTCGTTCCAAGGGTTTCGGCTTCGTTGAATTCGCCTCCGATGAGGAAGCGGAAAAAGCGATCGAAATGTGGAATGGAAAAGATTTCGGCGGACGCTCGCTTACCGTGAATGAAGCGCGCCCTATGGAAGCCCGCCCTCCTCGGAGGGATGGTGACCGTGGCGGACGCGGCGGATTCGGCGGTGGAGCTGGTGGCGGACACGGACGAGATCGCTGGTAAAGTGCATTCGTCGCAAGGTTCTTCGCGGCATAGCCGAAAGGCCTAATGTCGCGAAGAATGCGACTCATGCTTTCTTGAACAAAAAACCCGCTACAAGCGGGTTTTTTGTTGGTTCCCTCGCAGCCGAAAGGCCTAGTGAGAAAAATAAAATAGCTGGCTCCTAGTGAAATCGGAAACAACCTAAACAAAAACAGCCCAGAAGGGCTGTTTTTGTTTTTGGAGAAAAAACGCTAGAATGAAACAAATGGAGCTCGCGCTTTTCATAGTTATTCTCATACTCTTCGCAGCCATCGCCTGGCGGCTTTGGAAGCCGCAGCAAGAAAAAAAGCCCGACGACCAAGCATTCCTGCTCATCCAGAACCAAATGAACGATCTGAGGCAGGCGCTTGATCTCAAGCTTGGCAAGATTGCCGACGAATCAAAGCACACGATCGGCGAAGTGACCCGCCAGAGCGCGAAGATCATCGGCGACATGACCGAGAAATTGACCCGCGTTGACGAAGCCTCCCGCCAAACGCTCGCCATGAACGAGCAGGTCAAGAAGTTGCAGGACACACTCACGAACCCGAAACAGCGCGGTATTCTTGGTGAATATTATTTGGAAACGGTTTTGAAGAACGTGCTGCCGCCAGGACACTACCAAATGCAATATCCCTTCAAGAACGGCACGATCGTTGACGCTGTTGTCTTTGCGGACAAGAAAGTAATTCCTATCGATTCCAAATTCAGCCTCGAGAACTATAACCGTTTCGCAGCGGCCACGGATCAACTTGATAAGAAAAAATATGAAACGGCCTTTGTTTCTGATATAAAAATGCGCATTGATGAAACCTCGAAATACGTAAAGCCGGAGGAGGAAACCATGGATTTCGCTTTTATGTTTATCCCTTCAGAAGCTATCTATTACGACCTGCTTATTAATAAGGTGGGCAGCAGCGCCGAGGAAAAAAACATGATCGCCTATGCATTCCAGAAAAAAGTGATCATCGTTTCGCCGACATCATTCCTCGCCTACCTCCAGACCGTTCTGCAGGGACTCCGCAATCAGAAGATCTCTGAAGAAACGAAGGGCATTATTAAGCAGGTGGATAATCTTCGCAAACATTTGATCACTTATGAAGACTATTTCGGGAAGATCGGCAAAAACCTGACAACAACCGTGAGCGCCTATAACCACGCCAATAAGGAATTCGCGAAGATCGACAAGGACGTTTTGAAGATCACGGGCGAAGAGATGAACATCGAGCGGCTGGAGCTCGTGGCGCCGGAGGCGGAGGAATAGGTCCGCCCGAGGTCCGCCCGATTGACACCGAAAATACAAACTTTTATACTACGCGAAGCATTTGGATAACAAAGGAAAAATATGGACATAACTCTCAAGCCACATTACACCGCGCTCGTGCAAAAACCTTTTTGCTGCAATGTGACATGCCTACAAATGATCCTCTATCGGAGGGGGTATGGCCTTTTCGACCAAGAGCAATTGGCAAAATTTTTCAAAATCAAGGTGAGCGCCGAAGCTAAAAAATCGTTTAACGTAAAACTCGGTACCTATACGCGCATAAACCTTGACGAGGGTCTAGTCACCATCAAATCGGCGCCGATCGTAAATCGATTTTTAAAAAAGAATAGGCTTCCGCTTACCGCTACATCCGTTCGGGCATCGGAGATTGGCGACTTACAAAGTTTTATCGCTTCACATCTCAAAGCAGACGATGATCTTTGGATTGAATATAAGTCCCACCAAATTCACGGGGAAAGGATCATCCATGACAATGTTATTGAGAGTATAAAAACCAGGGCAAAAGATAAGGATACTGGTGTCGTTCTCGTAGACCCCCAGGGAACCCATAAAACGAGATTGGAGGTTTCCCTTGGAAAGATTCGGGCTGCGATCTCTACGAAATTCGGCAGGGAAACAGGATTCCTGGTGATTTCAAAACGACGAGGATAAGCAAGCCGGCTCAAAGAAGCCGGTTTTTGTTTCGTAAGAACGAGTGGTGTACACTAAAACCAGTGGATTTCCTGGAAGCGAGGCGGGTGTAAATTGAAAAACCCTGGACGAAGAAATGGAAAAGGTAAAAATCACGGACGGGAAGGCGAGGAACTTGTCTGCGCGGCGCTCGAGATCTTGAAGCAGAAGAACGATCCCGTCGTGCACTTTCATTACTCAAAGCCCGGTGGCGAAATCGATGGCCTGAAGATCGATTTCCTCATATTCCTGAAGAACCATCTCTGCATGCCGCTCCAGGTGAAAACCGGCTCGCACGTCGGCCACGCCATTAGAGAGCACTATCGGCACTGTCCGTATGTGCTTGCAATCCACGTACGCATCGGCCATACCGCAGAAAAAGTCGCGAGGCAGATCGAAATTTTGATTATCCGGCATTTAAAGCATCCCGACAAAGATCGCGTACACCGCGATAAAACCGAAAGCCCCGAATCCTGAACGGAACGGGGCTTTTTATGTTGCATCACTTTGGAAGCGTGGATCCCGGCCTCCGCCGAGATGACAAGTGAATTGCTTACGAGCTGACCGCTCAAGAGCTTACGAGCTATTTTCTTCCCCTTCTCCTTAAGAAAGCGGGTATCTCCCACGGGTCGGTTTCTTTTTTATCAGAGGCGTCGGCCCTCTCCGTCCGGTCCATATACACTTCCGCTTTTTCTCCTGCCTGCCCGGACAGGTCTTTTTTCCTCATCGGCATATCGTCATTTAGGTCTTGGGGCGGTTTTATATGCATGGGGGCTTTCTTTACCGGTTCATAGGCAACTTGTCTTGTCTTTTCTCCGCCATAGGTCGATTCGGCAACTGCCCCGCTGCCAAAACTATTCTGCCTTTTTTCGCTTACGTGGTTCGTGAACAGCGAATTGGGCTGGCTGCCGTTGAAACCAGTCGCCACGACCGTTACCTTTACCTGGTTATGCTTCAAATTCTTATCATGATAAGCGCCGAAGATGATGCGCGCGCCGGGATCCGCCATTTGCGCGACGATCTTCGCCGCATCGTTGATCTCATTCATGCGCAGATCGCGCCCGCCCGAGATACCTAGGAGCACTGCCTTCGCGCCGTCCGCAGCGGTCTCAAGAAGCGGAGAATTCAGCGCAGCGTTCACCGCATTAATCGCCCGATCCGGTCCCGTGCCATGGCCAACGCCGATGATCGCGACTCCGGCATCCTGGACGATCGTCCGAACGTCGGCAAAATCCACATTGATGATACCGGGATACATAATAAGCTCAACAATGCCGTTCAAAGAATTTCTGAGCACGTCATCAATCGCTTCAAAGGCTTTGATGATCGGCGTGTCCTTACTGATGATGCTGAAGATCCTGTCGTTTGGAACTGCTACGATGGCGTCCACCTTGTCTTTAAGCTTCACGAGCGCTTCGCGAGCAAGCCGTTCCCGCTGCGCACCTTCAAATGCAAATGGTTTTGTAACCACCGCGATGGTAAGCGCTCCCGCCTGTTTCGCCGCCTCGGCAACAACCGGCGCCGCTCCCCCGCCCGTCCCGCCGCCCAAACCCGCCGCGATAAACACAAGGTCCGCGCCACGCAATGCCTCCGCAATCTCCGAGCGATTCTCTTCGGCGGCCTGGCGGCCAAGATCGGGATTCATGCCCGTTCCCAATCCGCGCGTCAAGTTCTTTCCTATGTAAATTTTCTGTTTCACATTGGAATGGTCGAGGTCCTGATGGTCCGTGTTGATGGCAATGAATTCAGCGCCGCGCATAAAGTTTTTGCTCATGCGCGAAACGGCGTTGCTTCCGCCGCCGCCGACACCGACTACTTTAATGCTCGCAAGCAGCGGCCTTGTCTTGAAAGCACTTTGTTTATTTGGATTATGCTTTTTTTTCATTGAAATCCTTGGTTTTTTGTCTTCGATTTTTAGTCACTTGTCTTTGGTTTTCAGTCTTAAGTCTTCAGTCTTCAGTCAATTCTATGGCATAAAATACTGTATCGCCTTCCGAAGGCTGAATTTCCCTGGTCGATCCGCTCCGCCCCATCCTTCTCCGTCTATTCCCCACAAGACGAGGCCGAGCGCAGTCACGAATTCCGGATCCTCGAGCGACTCCGTAAATTCCGGGCCTTCAGCTTCCCAACCATTCTCGACTGCGACCCCTACCTGGCTCGAAAGTTTGAGTTCGTGTTTTGCAAGTTCGGTGAGTCCCGGCAACTTCGCTCCTCCGCCAACGAGGACAACCCCTCCGGGAAGTTTTCCGTGTTTGCCGATAAGCCTTAATTCATTATTAACAAAATCGAAAATTTCCGCAAGGCGGGATTCGATGATCTCGGCGACAAACCGCCTTGAAACGCTGCCCTTCGCGTCGGGGAAAAACTTTTTGAGATCGATCACCTCTTTATGCCCCACCTCGCGCGAAACCGCATATCCATAACCCAGCTTCAGTGCTTCGGCGGCCGCAACGGGAATCTTCAGTCCTATGGCGAGGTCGTTCGTAATATTGCCGGCGCCAAGCGGGATCTTCGCCACGCTCACCAGTTTATTTTCTTCGTATACCGAAAAACCGGTCGTGCCGAATCCGATATCGACGAGCAGCACGCCCAGATCTTTTTGGTTTTTGCTTAACGCGGAACGCGTGGCGACGAGCGGGCTGAACACCAGGCCAGCCACTTCACCGCCGGCGAGTTCCACAACGCGCATCAGACTTTTCACATGCGGCGAAAATGCATCGATGATCAGGCTGTTTACCTCAAGACGACTTCCCGAAAGGCCGAGGGGCTCCGCGATATCGCCCACGCCATCGACGACATATTCTTTTGTGATCGTGTGTATGATCGTCCGGTTCTGCCCGAGATTCACGGCCTGAGAAGCCTTCACCGCGCGCTCGATGTCGTCCTGATAGATTTCCGTATCCGCGCGCGAGACCGCAACGATCCCCTTGGACGCCTGAATCTTTACCTGCGGCGTACCGATGTTCACATAAATATTTTTCACCGCCGCTTTCGAGATCTTTTTCGCTTCGGTGAGCGCACGGCTGACCGATTGCGAAGCTTCCGCAAGGTCAACAATTGCGCCCTTACGAAGCCCGAGCGCAGGCTCCTTGATAACCGCGCGTACGATCGGGCGGCCATTGCGATTTTCCGCGACCACGAGCTTGATCGAAGAAGTCCCTATATCCAAACCGGTGATGAATTTTGATGCCATAATGAGTAATGAAAAAGCTTAAGACAAAAGACTGCGGCCCGGGATATACGACGAAAAATCGGGTAAAAAGGCGAGTTTTACCTCGCCCCCCAAATTGCCTTATTGGCCGAAAGTCCGATTACAAATTTACTGGTGAAAAAGCTTTATCAACTTACGTTCGAGCTTTTCCATCCTTAGAATATCACGCTTTTTGTCGTGTGAAAAGCCCAAAAGGTGCAAAATTCCGTGGATAAGCAAGAACTCGAGGCGTTTCATTTCTCCTTTTTCGAGATCGCGATTGAGATACACCTCGCCGAGCGGACGCTTTCTCTTTTTTTCGGGATGCGGGAAGCGTCTCGGCTCGGGAAACGCCAATACATCGGGCCTTTTGCCCTTCTTATGGAGACCAAAGCGCTTTTTGAGGGCTCCGAGTTCCTTTTCCTCCATGAGGATAATGTCGACTGACGCTTTCCGGGCCTTAAGATGCTTTAAAACCCTTTTTGCAAGGGTTTCGAG
>JBGPNL010000056.1:0-6826 GCA_041487555.1 Minisyncoccia bacterium
CAAGCTCGGCAAGATATTCCTAATGCGGGTATCGTATAATGGCAATACCTCAGCTTTCCAAGCTGAAGCCAGGGGTTCGATTCCCCTTACCCGCTCCTAGATTAATACACCCGAAATGAAACTCCCTGAGCTTCGCTCGGGGTATCTTCGATACCCGCACGCGCGGGCATATGCCCGCAGCAATGCGGCTCGGGAGTTTCCATAACCTCCGCTTCGCTTTGCTACGCTCCGGGCTTGGCTTCATACCCCGCGCTCACGCGCGTGGTATTCGCCTAAGTTATGATAAAAAACGGAGGGGCATTAGCTCTTCCGTTCATGTAGGAACAATAAAAACCTTTTGTAATCTTCCCTGGCCAGTATGTTGCGCACTTCAATGTCAGGAGACAAATAATGAAGGAACGTCCGATGCGACGAACCGAGAAAAAGTAATCCGATCTTCGGCTCCCCGAGCGTGCAATTGATGCGATGCGCGATATAACGGTCCCGAAGCAGCATGATTCTATCCCTAAGCTTTCCCTGCCTTGATCTTTCGTCGGGCGATATCGGTTTCTTTTTGAGAAAAATATCGATCGCCGTGGGATCGGGAGAGTAAAGCTCTTTCATGCCGAGCAGCTTGTGGTGCTCCGTCCGCTCGAGCCAGGCTCCGCGATCCATGAGCCATAGGATGAGCTGGCTATTCCGACCGCCTTTTCTAGCCAAGTTGCGATGCTCTTGCGCAAAGACCGTATCCGCCGCGGAAAAGACCTGGGTATCCTGGTAAATAATCGCCAAATGCCAGGGAATGTTGAGTTTTTCAACCGATTCCGTGAGCACATCCCAGAATCTTTCGGCGAATTTCATCCATGGAGCGTCTGGACGGCGCCCAAGGTCGGCAAAGTTGTGCCATATGGGAGCGTGATAGAGAACCCTCAAAGGGCGCCTCCCGCTAAATCGGAGCTACACATACCGTAAAACAACTCATTCTATCGTGCAAGTCAGAGGAGTATTTTAATGGACCGGATTGATAAATCTTCGATTCTTATTCTCCTTCCTACAGCAAGTGTTTCTTGAGCGACTCGTGCAATATTTGAAGCTCGCGGTCGCTGTATTCGATGCCCTGATGATGCGTCTTCACATAATCAACGAAGTGCTCGACGTCTTTCGCGTCCATGCCGTGCGTCGATACATTCTTGTCGGCGTCCATATAGCCGTGGATCACCTCCTCCACGTGATTGATCTTCCGCTCCGGCCATCCTTTTCCGTACAGTTCGGAACGGACCTTGTTTTTGAATTCCTGCGGGCTCACGACCGGCTTAGAACTGAATATTCCCATGGTTTTGAGCGTGTGTATGTGACGACTGATTTCTATTACAGTCAGTATAACATAATTGTTTCCCCGCATTCCCCGATTGCGCGGAGTCGGACGGGGGCAGCAAGCAAATATTTACAAAATCGAATTTCCCGGATATAATCTGGTCAGTGATCAAGGAGGCAACGATGCGAATCATAGACACCTTGAAAGAATGGACCGGCGTCATACAGTGCTGCGGCTTGGGATTCGAAGAATATGGATGCGGAAAAACATTTGCCGCCAATACGAGCGACCTTCGGTTCGACCCCAAAAATCCCGGCGTTTTCTTCGTCGTGTGCCCATGCGGCGCACGGAATATCGTCCACGTTTCCGAAGGGCTGAAGGATACGATCACCGGCACCATAAGGTGGTGCGAGTCATCGAACGGCGAATATAGATGCATGGCGGCGAAGATCGATCCGGCCGTAAACGAACTCCCTAATTGACCCCGTTTCAAATTAACCGTTCCGACGTACGTCGGAACGGTTTTTTTGTTCGGCATATGATATGCTAGATATATGGCTGACGAAACGAAAAAAGGCGGCACCCTTATCCTTCTCATCGACGACGAGCAGGACATACTCGACCTGTATGGGGCTACGCTCAAGAACGCCGGTTTTGAAACCATCACCGCGACGAACGGGCCGGACGGCTTGAAACTGGCCAAAGAAAAAAAGCCCGGGCTCATACTGCTTGATTTTAAGATGCCCGAAATGGACGGTGTCGAAGTGCTTGAACGCCTTAGGAAAGACCCCGATACAAAAGACTTGCGGGTCGTATTCGTTTCCGCATTCGGCGATCCGATCATATCAAAAACCGATTCCATAGTGGCGCAGGAACTGACGGGTGTCGACTTTATGCGAAAGGGCCTTGGGCTTGAAGAATTTGTTACCAAGGTAAAAAGTTATCTGCGATAGAAGCCCGGCCCTGATCCCGCAACTCCCCATCGAACATATTTTCTCTGTTCGCTACGGATGTGCCGAAGGTGGATAGCAAGACCCGGGATGCTAGAATAAATGCATGGAATCTTCATTCCATCTGAAAAAAGTTCTTGCGGCGGCATTGAGCACTTTATTGGTGATCGCCGCTTTGGCATATGGCGGATACCGTTACTGGAAACTGCAGGAAGATAACGCCGTGCTCAGCGCTAGCTCGACAGAGCTCCAAAAAGAGATCGCGGGGCTTGAACAATCCCTTGGGTCCGCCCGCGGCGACCTAAGCGCCGCCCAAAACGAAAATAAAGATCTTGCCCTGAGCCTGCAAGCCGAACAAAGCAAAAATAATGTCTTCGAAGGGGAGATCAATCAGATTTCGGGGACGGTGGATACCCTCCAAAAACTGAGCGCGACCGATCCCCAGCTCCTTGAAAAATATTCGAAGGTTTATTTTTTGAACGATAATTACGTTCCCGCTTCGCTTTCGGCGATCGATCCTCGTTATCTCTTCGACAAGAACCGGCCCGAGCTTATCTTGTCGGGAGTATTGCCGGATATTGAAGCGATGCTCACGACCGCAACCCGGGCCGGGGTCTCTCTGCAGATCATTTCGGCATACCGGTCGTTCTACGAACAGGCCTCTTTGAAGGTCGGGTACAAGGTAACCTATGGAGCGGGAACGGCAAACCAATTCTCGGCAGAACAAGGATACTCCGAGCACCAGCTGGGCACTGCCGTGGATTTCGCCACCCCCGAAGTGAAGGATACTTTTTTAAAGTTCGCGACGTCGACCGCATACCAGTGGCTCACGGGTAATGCCTACCGGTTCGGGTTCATTCCCTCCTATCCCCGAGGAAACACCTATTACCAGTTCGAGCCGTGGCACTGGCGATTTGTCGGTATTGCGCTCGCGACAAGGCTCCACGATAACAACGAATATTTTTATAATCTAAGCCAGCGGGAAATCGACACATACCTTGTTTCGTTCTTCGATTAGCGGAACGAACCGTTAAAACTTGCCATACTGCGCGTATGCAAGATCTGAAAAAGAGGGCGCCCACAAACACCCTGGGATTTCTTCCGTTTCTTTTGTTGCTTATCCTATCATCCACGCAATCGCTCAACTTTTGGCAGGCATGGACGTATTGGGCTATTTTTTCGGCATCCGTGCTGATCATAACCCTCTATTTCTTGAAACATGACCCGAAACTGATCGAGGGGGCGCCTGCGCTCGGATCGATAGGGGCGCTTATCTTCGCCATTCCTACGGTCGGCGGGGTCGCGTGGAGGCTTTTGGATGAAAAGAAATTTCTTTCTAAAAATCTCACGGGGTATGCGAAATATTGTAAAAAAAGTCGCTATCGGCTGATCCCATTTGTTTGGTAGCGGAAAAACGGTCATTGGGATGGATCCCGCAAAAAATAAAAACGCCCGTCGGAGAAACGGGCGAATGCTATTTTTTATCAGGGCTTCATCTTCCAGTGAACATCAATGTTCTTTTTGATACCCTCGCGGATACGGTCTGACCAGTCGTCGCTCACCCCTTTTTCATACATAAAGTCCGTTGGCTCGGAGGAATGATCAAGGCCGAACAAATGGCCGACTTCGTGTTTAAACGTTTGCGTCGGGCTCGATCCGACGCTTGCGGGATCGAAGAATTCGGTTTTGAATATCCACGCGATACCATAATCCACATCGCTCCAACCATCATGCACCCTGGGAAAACTAACCGGTTTTTTAAAACCCGGGGCGGGAATGGGGTCCGACCATATGGTCATCTGCTGATTCGTGAATACCGAGACCATCTCTCCTAATGGGCAGGCCTGGCGAAGTTCCGGCGCTTGCAACACTGGTGTCGGCTTGGTAACCACCTTGATCTCGTGATACTCTACGACCTCGAATGTAATGCCGGTATTCGCATCATATTCGATCGATGCGTCGCTCACGATCTTCATAACCGTTTCTTTCGGAATCGGACGAAGTTCGATCGTCTCGGATCCGGAGAGAAACCTCGTCTTCATATCGTTCAGGACGCACACGGTTATCGTTCTTTTCCGTTGCTGTTCTTGTGCCACGGCGCGAAAAGATGAAAAAAACAAAACGAGAATAAAAAGGGTTATGTTCCGCCCCATGGTGCACCTCTCACACTTTCGGAATACTAAGCAGAGCCTAACGCACGCAACCGGGCCCGTCAACCGGACCATCGGCCGGAGGATAGAGAAAACCTTCGTTGGACAAAGATTTTCCGAATATGCTAATCTCTCATTAGCCTAGTTATTCTTGTCCGCGATAGGAACGAATGCGGGAGGATGTTATGAATATCATCCGACTTGGGGTAATATCGCTTGCAGTGGCTGGATTTCTCGCCGGAGCCATCCTTAGATCCCCTACTCTGCTTATCATCACCGTGGTCTCGATTTGCGCTGCCGCCCTCATGTTTGCGGCAATAAAAGTTCCGCGAGGAGCGCTTATCGGGATCGGTATTGTTATCCTTTTTATGGGTGGGCTAGTATGCCTCCTTCTGCCCATGTGGATTGTATGGCTTGTAAAAACGGCCTTGAATCTATGCGGTACGGTCTATTTCTAATCGACCGCTTCTCTATAAAAACAAAACCCCACACTGGAAAGTGTGGGGTGATTTCGTGTCGCTCATTGTTGCGGGCCTATTGAAATTACCGTTATTCACCCCGTTCGTTCGGGCGAGAAGGTGCGTCCGGCAGATATTTCGAAAGCAGCCGCCAGAGCCATTCGCTGAAACTTATGCGATAGACGGCGAACGCCAGAAAGAATCCAGCAATGCCATCGATGACCATGTGCTGCTTCACAAAATAGGTGGAGAGAATAATCAGGCATGCCCAGACATAAAATAATGCGCCGATAAAAGAAAGGGCGAAGGGCCACGTTTTATTCCCCCAATGCATCGACATGCGGAGAAAGACCGGTCCCGGCCTCAAGCGGTTGAAAATGAAAAATATGAGAAAGGCGAATGACGCGTGCAGCGACGGGAAAATACTGTTTGGCTTGTCGAGGTAATATACCCGCGCAAGCACTTGCAGGGTAAGGGTAACGGGATCGAACTTCGGCCGCTCCACTCGTAGGGGAAAATAATAGTAGCAGGCAGCCGATAGGGCGATCGTGAGAAAGTATGCGATCATGATTTGCCGCCGCGTTTTCCTGACATTCGTTTCGTCCGGCTCGAATCCAAAGAGGAGCTCGACCAGTTGTTCGGCACGATCGAAACATTCGAACCCGAATCGCGCCAACCTATTGTATATGCCGATCTTTCTCTGGGTAAAGCGAAGCGCCAGTTCTGTGTTATCCAAGTGCTTCGGCAGCACGTAGATGTAAAACGGCAACACCATCGCGGGCCAGATCGTAATATAAATCCAGACGAACGCAGGAAGGAACGGGATCCAGTTCTCCGTCCCGATCTGAAGCATGGTCGCAATCCGCGCACTGTGCAACGTGCCGCGCTGGACATAAAAATATATCGCGAAGGCGAGCGATAACCAGACGGACAAACACCACGTCGCGGTTTTGAAACGGCTCCACGACCTATACATATCCACCGCCTGTTCTCAAGCGTTAAGCTAATTTCATAGTAAGAAGGGAATCGAGTTTAGGCAAATGCCGGAATATGCCTTCCTGGGCGAAATGAAACTCCCCGAGCTTACCTGCCTGATGGCCGACAGACCCTCGGAGTATCCGCCTAAGTTATGATAAAAATACCCGCGCAGTCCATAGGACCGGGCGGGTATATATGAAAACCAGGATCAAAATGCCCACAAGAAAGCCTTGAGGGCGAGCATGGTCGTCCTGCCATAAGGCAGCCACCAGGGATTCGTGTGCCGGAAAAACGGCAGATACAAGAATGGATACTTGCGATACGTGATGCTTTGCAGGGGGAAATCGAATCGGTCGAATCCCGTCCTGCCGTGGCGCGGGAGCCCCGAGGTGTGGAGCGTGCTTCCTTTTCTTCCGCATTGCGGAAGCGAGCTCACCAGCCAATTCTCCATATTCCCGTTGCCCACGACATTGCCGATCGTGAGAAGATGCGCCACTTCGCGAAATGTTTTTTCATTTCTCGTAAGGACCGAGGCGTTGAGCCCTTGCGGGAACGTATTCACGAAAGCGAGCGTGTTCATGAGATTGGTAAAGGGCGCGATAGTGAGCACCGGGCCGAATACTTCTTCCTGCATGACCCGCATATCGTTGGTCGCATGGAGAATGACGGTCGGCCGATACCAGTAGCCTTTTTCGCGGTCGGAGATACGGCAGCCGCCCGTTGCGATCAAAGCGCCCTTCGCCTTGGCGTCGTTCACTTGTGCCTCGACCTTATTCCGCTGGAATCCGGCGATGAACGGGCCGTAATCTTTTCCCGGGACGAGCGCGTTCACTTTTCGGAGCAGCCGGTCGATGAAATCTTCGTACACCTCGGCAGCCACAAATGCGCGTCTTGGCGCTTTGCAATACTGGCCGAGATTCGAAAATCCGTAGAGCGCGGCATTTGCCGCAAGTTCAATATCGGCATCGGCCAAGACGATGAAGGGCGCGATGCCGC
>JBGPNL010000057.1:0-6807 GCA_041487555.1 Minisyncoccia bacterium
CGCTTTTATGCGTTCTTCGATGGGCGGATGGGTCATAAACATTTTATGCCACCAGGAAGCGCCACTGCCCTTGAACGGATTGTCGAGCCACATGTGCGCGGTGGAATCTTTGGCCGATGCCATGGGCGTATTGTCGAGCGCGATCTTTTTTAGGGCGGAAATGAGGCCTTCGGGATAGCGCGTAAGCAAAACGCCCGATGCATCTGCCAGCGCCTCTCGTCTGCGAGAAATGGCGAGCTGGATGAGCAGTGTGCCGATTGGCGCAAGAATCGAAAGCACGATTCCGGCAATAAAGAATATCTCCCCCGCTTCGCTGTTATTATTACTGCGTCTTCCCCAGAACATCGAACGGAGAAATACGTCGGCTAAGAGCGTGATCACGCCGGCAAGGATCGCCGCCACGGTCGAAACCAAAATGTCTCGATTGCCCACATGCGAAAGCTCGTGCGCGAGGACGCCCGTGAGTTCATCTTTATTGAGCTGCTGCAGCGCGCCCTGGGTCACCGCAATCGCCGCGTGCTGCGGGTCGCGCCCTGTCGCAAACGCGTTGATCTGGCGTTCGGGCGTGATATAAATCTTCGGCTGGGGCAGGCCGGAGGTAATGCAAAGATTCTCGATAATATTGTAAAGTTGAGGGCTGTCTTTTTTCTCGATAGGCACCGCGCGGGCAAGAGCGAGCGCAATTCCCGCCGAAGAATAATAACTGATAAGCGAATACACGACCGTAAAGATAAGAGCAAAAAAGATATAGCTCGGATCGCCATACGCCTGCGCAAATACGTAGCCGATACCCAAAACGACGACAAAAAAGACGATAAACAAGATCCACGTCCGATGGATATTTGATTCCTGGTATTGATAAAGATTGGTCATAGTTGTTTTCCTAATTCATCGCACAGCGCCCTTGCTTGTATCTGCAACTCCTCATCGCGAAGGTTCACGGCTTCATATAAAGCAGTATGAGCGTTATCAAACGCGCTCTCCACACCTCCTGCTGCGGCATAAAGCCTCGCTTGTTTAAGACTAAACTCGACGTTGGCCCGCGGAGAATCCGCAGCCTTTACTTTTGCTTCTTCCGCATCAAGCCATCCATTCAAAAGCTTCCGCGCTTCCGCATCATCCGGCCCTTTTTCCCTTAATATCGCAATGAGGCGCATTTCTTCGCCAGAAAATTCATGCTCGCGCGAAGAAAATTGTTCGTATTTCATTTATTATACGAAGGGAAATTCTAAAAAGGTGCGATGCTCCGCACTAAAACTTCACTTGCACGGGCTGCTTTTCGGCATCCGTGAGATCGCCAAAGAATTCCATCGCTTTGAAGCCAAGCATATTCGCAAAAATATTTGTCGGAAATACCTGTATCTTCGTATTCAGATCGCGCACCATGCCGTTGTAGAACCGGCGCGCGGCTTGGATCTTGTCTTCGGTATCGGTCAGTTCATCCTGGAGTTTCGAGAAGTTCTCGTTCGCCTTGAGCTGTGGATAATTCTCCGCAACGGCGAACAAAGACTTGAGAGCACCCGAAAGCGCATTCTCCGCCCCGGCTTTGGCCGTGCCGGTTGCCTGCATCGCCTGCGAGCGAGCCTTTGTCACATCTTCGAAAACGGTTTTCTCATGCGCGGCGTAGCCTTTCACGGTCTCGACAAGATTCGGGATCAGATCATACCGGCGCTTCAACTGCACATCGATATCAGCCCATGCTTCCTGTGCCTGATTGCGCGTACGAACGAGGCCGTTATACGCCAGAACCAGCCAAGCCGCGAGAATGATTAAAACTACGAGTGCCCACATCATGTGTGTAGATAATATTTCTTAATTTTTATGCCACGGATCCGCTACAAGATATCTGCGATCACGCTTACCAGGGATTCGATGGCAGCAACGATTGCCTCGATAAATACTCCCATACTTATCTTATACCATATCCCCCGGGTAGCAGCAAACGCTACCTTATCTTTTTACCTTTTCAAAGATGAGAAATTCGTGAGGGTGGACGTTCTTTTCGTCAATAATTCCCGGCTTCCGGTCGACAAGCCTCCAGACATTCGGATCAAGCGGGAAGAAGAAAGTATCGCCCTCAAAATCATGATTAACGAGTGTGAGATAAATTTTATGGGCGAGCGGCAGGGCCTCACGATACACTTCCCCGCCGCCTATTATAAATACTTCCTCGCCTTTCGCTTTTTGGATCGCATCCTCAAGCGAATCGGCCATCGTGCATCCGGGTGCCAAATAATGTTTCTGCTTCGTGATCACGATATTTTGGCGATCGGGAAGCGGCCTTCTCAACGACTCGAATGTCTTTCGCCCCATCGCAATCGCATGCCCCGTCGTAAGATCTTTAAAATAGGCGAGGTCGCCCGGCAACTTCCAGGGAATTTTCCCCTCCTTTCCGATTACGCCATTCCGAGAAACGGCGACAATAATTGAAATTTTCATATTTATTTAATAACGCGATTCGGATCTACGGATTCATTCGAATACCACTAATTTTTATTCGGGGAATTCGGATGTCATTCGGGGCATTCGTGTCGCTATATTGCAATTTCCGCTTTGATCGGCGGGTAGGGATCGTAACCCTCGAGCTTGAAGTCATCGTACTTGAAATCGAAAATATTTTTCACTTCCGGATTAATGATCATCTTCGGCAATGTGCGCGGCTCGCGGGAAAGCTGTAAGCGCACTTGATCCAAATGATTCAGGTAGATATGCGTATCCCCGAGCGAGTGCACGAATTCACCGAGCTCGAGGCCGGTAATTTGCGCCATCATCATGGTAAGGAGCGAATAAGAGGCGATATTGAACGGCACGCCGAGAAAAGTGTCCGCGCTCCGCTGATAGAGGTGGCACGAGAGCTTTCCGTCCGCGACATAAAACTGGAACAGGCAATGGCACGGCGGCAGCTTCATTTTATCGATGTGCGCGACATTCCAGGCGGAGACGATAAGCCGGCGGCTATCGGGCTTGGTTTTAATCTGATCCACGACTTGCGAGATCTGGTCAATCACCCTGCCGTCGGGCGCATCCCAATGCCGCCACTGCGCCCCGTAGACCGGCCCCAAATTGCCGTCTGCATCCGCCCATTCGTCCCAAATGCCCACGCCGTTATCTTTCAAATATTTAATATTAGTATCGCCTTGTAGAAACCAAAGCAGCTCGTGGATCACGCCCTTCATATACAGTTTTTTTGTTGTCGTCGCTGGAAAACCTTTCGAAAGATCGAAGCGCATCTGCCGCCCGAACACGGAGATCGTTCCCGTACCGGTGCGATCGGATTTCTTCGTTCCGTTATCCAAAATATCCTGGAGCAAATTGAGATATATTTTCATCCCGTTAGAAGCAGACCGCGATTGGCGACCCGCAAATCGTAGTTCTATTTTTCAAAAGATTTTTCATCATTGCAATAATAGCACAAATTCATAGGGCAATCGCGGCTTCTAACGGGACTGGTTGGCTTAATAGTAGCAAAAACCGTTTCGAGAGCCCATCCCGAACCGAAACTTGACAGAATAAATCTGGATGTTATAATGTTCGCAGTTGCGGTATTCCTTGATAGGGAAGGGAGATCAAGATGATAAAGTTTTTTACCGTCCTCGCTATGGTTTTTTTTCTTTCGTTGGCGTCTTTGTCCGCGAAAGAAAATGAGCTTTGGAAGAAAACGCATGAGGCGGACGCAGCGGAAATTACCGTTGTCAATGCGCGAAGCTCGCTCATGAGCAAGCTAGACGCTCTCGTCGCAGGAGTCGAAAAGATCAAACCGCTTAATACTGATTCGATTGGATTGATCACGAACGAGATCGAAGAATATGAGGGCGTATCGTCCGATCATACCCAAGGCATGTCCGAATTAATAGACAAAATCGGGGAAGCCGTTCGGCTCGCCTCCTCCCTCTCCAAAGAGAAGCGACTTTCCAATCAGGAAAGAGCATTTTTCTGGGGTTGGCTGCGGCAGAAAAAAGAAGCGCTCGGGACGATAGGGAAACCACCCATCCCCCCGGATGTGCTGCGAGCGGAAGAGATCCTGCGCAGGAAGTATGCCTCGCAGAAAATAGAGAAGCAGCTCTCGAAAACCTGACCGTCATTACGTTCAAGCGCCCGATACTTCACCGGGCGCTTTTTGTTTTTAAAACCCACCTTAAAAAAATCCGCCCCATACATTAAAGGGGCGAATTCATTGTTTCGCGCGCGACGGAATGGCGCACGCCATTATGTTCGAGAAACCGCTCGATGCTCGCCACGGGAATAAAAAAGGTTTCGTGCGAAGCGAACAGGATCCCGCGGGCCAGGCCGCGGCAGAACCCATTCTCATCGATCATGGGCGATCCAGAAGAACCTTCGCGGGCTTTCCCCGATATGGTCGTTATACTTTTTATCTTTCTATCAACGGCCCATCCCCCACCAACAGTTTTCGCAACGGTCGTAATATCGATGCCCATGCGCATAAGATGTATATGCCGCACATAGAGCATTGGCAAAACCCGATTAATATTTTTTTGGTTCTTCGGCCTGTTAAAACTGAAAACGGTTTCGGATAAAGATTCCGATGCGAATGGAAGAAGGGCGGCGGGTTGTTTGGTAAAAGGATGGTCAACCACGTCCCCTATTTTGAGAAGGAGCAGATCTTCCTTTTCATTAAAATCAACAATCGTTGCGGGATAACGCACGCCGCCATCGGAAACATCTGCTATCGCGCCGGAGGGATCGAAGCGGGGATCATTCTTTCGTAGCGTGTCAGTGAGGTGGTAACACGTAAGCACAAAGTGGTCGGCCACGACGACACCCATGCCGTTCTCACTGAGGTTGCGACGATTTGGATGTGTATAGCTCTGGCTATAGAATACGACATCCACGACACTCGCCTCGAATACTTCACGCGTCTTCGGAGGAAGTTTTGCGGGGTCAAGCCTGACCACATCATCCGGAACATCGGGAATTTTGGCGATGGCCGGTTCCTTTTGTTCTTGGGCGAAACTATCTTTTGGAACGCCCAAGAAACAGATCAACAACAAAGCCGGAATTATGATCTTTTTCATAACCGTACCCCTTCTGAATCTACTAATTCCTACAGTGCCACCCGTTCTATAAAAAAGCAAGCGCGATCATTCGCGCCTGCCTGCCGGCAAGCAGGCCCGCTTTTTTTATTTCTTTTCGGCTCATAAGCTAAACGCCCAAAATCTTTTTGAGATTTCGGGCGCTATCGAGCTCGTCGAGTGACTTAGCCCCGGCTTACGAGCTCAACTGGCTTACGAGCTACGTCTAATAGTCCCCACCCATCCCTGGCGGCATACCGCCGCCTGCACCGCCTTTCTTTTCCGGAATATTCGTGATCGCCGCGCCGACGGTCAAATAATTCGCCGCCACCGAGAGTGCGTTCATGAAGGCGATCTTCGTAACTTTCAACGGGTCGATGATGCCCGCCTCCTTGAGATCGCCCATTTCGTTCGTCATCGCGTTGAATCCTTTCCACTTTTCATTATTTCTTTTTTGAAGCTCTCCCACAATCCGATCAGATGACTCTCCGCTATTCGACACAATCGCACGAATCGGAGCCTCAAGGGCCCGATTGAGAATTCTCACCACGCCCGCCTTAACAGGATTTTCATTTTTAGTGTGAGAAGTTATCATCATCTCGACATTAAAAAGCGCGATGCCGCCGCCTGGGACAATACCCTCCTCCATCGCGGCGCGGGTCGCCGCAACCGCGTCCTCGACGCGCTGCTTCAATTCTTTCTGCGCGGACTCGGTAGGAGCGCCCACCTTAATAACAGCCACGCCTCCGGAAAGTTTGCCGAGCCGTTCCTGCAATTTTTCTTTGTCGAAATCGGAATCGGTTTTCTTCACCTGCGCCTTGAGCTGTGCCACGCGGCTTTCGATTGCTTTTTTGTCATCCTTCCCGTCAACGATCGTCGTATTGTCCTTGTTCGAAACCACACGGTGGGCATGTCCCAGATCGCTCACCTCCACATTGTCGAGTTTCTTACCGAGATCCTCGGAAATGAAGGATGCTCCCGTCACGATCGCGATATCCTGCAGCATTTCCTTCCGCCTATCACCAAAACCAGGGGCCTTGACCGCAAGCACGTTAAAAACGCCGCGCAGTTTGTTCACGATAAGCGTTGCCAAGGCTTCGCCCTCGATCTCCTCGGCCACGATCACGAGCTCCTTTTTGCCGCTCTCGACGATTTTTTCAAGAAGCTTCAAAATCTCCTGGATAGACGAAATTTTCTTGTCCGTCACAAGCACATAGGGATCTTCAAGCACCGACTCCATCCTCTCTTGATTCGTGACCATATACTGCGACACATAGCCGCGGTCGAACTGCATTCCCTCTACCATATCGTAGGTATTGCCCACGGTATTCGAGTCCTCGATCGTTACCACACCTTCCTTTCCGATCTTATCCATCACGGTAGCGATAAGTCCGCCGATCTCCTCGTCTTTCGCAGAGAGCGTAGCCACTTCTTTGATCTTTTTATTGTCATTGATAAGCTCGCGCTGTTCCTCGAGCGCTTTTACGACCGCCAGGCTTGCGCGCCGCAGCTCCTCCGCAAGGTGGATCACGTTGAATCCCTTCTCGCGGATCACCTTCTCACCCTCGTCAATCATCGCATAGGCGAGAATGGTCGCGGTCGTCGTGCCATCCCCCACCCCATCGTTCGTTTTGTCCGCTGCCTGCTTAATGAACTCTGCTCCGACGTTTTCCCACTTATCTTCCAGCTCGATTTCTTTGGCCACGTTTACACCGTCAAACGTCACCTGCGGCGCGCCGTAGCCCTTTTCAATCACAACCGCGCGTCCGCGGGGACC
>JBGPNL010000058.1:0-6682 GCA_041487555.1 Minisyncoccia bacterium
AACAACGACGGGAAAACTTTTATGGTCGGCGTCGGTTATCAGTCATTAGTTATGGGTTATTCGTTATTTTTTAAAATCCTACGAATTCCTCAAGCGTGTCGAGCATTGAATGCTGATGCTCAGTTTGCTTAAGGACAGTCTTCAGAGTTTTTTCTATTTCCGGCAAACGTTCTTTCGGGATTTTTGCTTTGAGCGGAGGCTTGAGGCGTTTTTTAAATTGAAGAAAAAGGCTTGGCCATATGGTTTCATTGAACGTATCGATGCTGAAACTTTCGAGTTCGGTATACGCATATGATTTTTGCGTGCCAATCGAGAACCCTTTTTCATTGAGCGTAAAATCGACGAGCGGCGGCGTACGGTTCGCCCACGAGAGAACCAGGATCTCAGCGATGACGATGAAAAGGCCGAAAAGGAAATTTTTTTGCCAGATCGCGGCGCCCAATATGAGGATGGAAATGATGATCGACGTCCAGTACCAGGAAATACTTTTCTGCCGGTATTCGTATTCCGGCGCCTGCCATTTGAGTTCGAAGGGGACCATAACAATAGTTTAAAATGTAAAAATTAAAATGTAAAATTATCGTGGTCGCGTAGCAAGCTCATTCAATTTTCACTTTTAACCTTTCACTTTTGATGTTACTAGGCCTTCGCCGCGGTGAGCGCAATGATCTTTTTTACTCCGGCGGATTTCAATGCCATTGCCGCCTCAAGAAGCGTTGTTCCCGAGGTGGTTACATCATCTATTAATACGACGTTCGTTCCGCGGAGCGATTCGGGGTGCTTCACGGCGAAGCATTTTTTGACGTTTTCCTGCCGCTCGACGATATTCCGCGTTTCGCTCTGCGGCTTGGCATGCTTTATCCGGATAAGGCTTTTGGTATCAAGCGGCAGCTTGAAATGATCGGCGAATATCTTCGAGACCAATTCCGATTGATTAAAGCCGCGTTCCCGGAACCGCGCCGGAGAAAGCGGTATGGGGATCGTCGTATAGCCGCGAAGAGGCAACGCGAGTTCCTCAGTGTAGCGCGCAAGCAATCGGCCGAGCGGTTCCGAAGCCGACCGTATAAAACGGAACTTAAGTCCGTGGACGAGATTCCGCACGGCTTCATTGTTATAATCGGTGGCCGAACCCAAAAGATATGGAAAATCTTTGTGGCAGATTTTTTTAGGCAGGCCTGCCTTCGTCGACCCACCTGCGCGTTGCACGCGGGCAGGGGCTGCGGCGGGTAAACGGGCGCCGCATTTTCCGCAAAAAAGCGCGTGATTGAGGGGGATATTGGATTCGCAGGCGCGGCAGATCGCGGCGCCATGCTCGGTATACGTCTTGCAATTGAGGCAGCGCGAAGGAAAAATGAGATTGATAAGAAAATTTCGCATTGCATTGTATATATCATATATGCAGGCACAAGACAAAACCGGTTATGTCTTCTTTTGTCGCGGCGTTGGGCCGTTATCTAGCCTCGCCGCACATGTGTTCGGGGCGGAAGCATGTTATTATTTATAATAATAACAATGGGCATTTTTAATTTTTTAGGCGGCAAGCTTTCTTCATCTTGCCTTGGCGTCGATATCGGCACTACCTCCATAAAAGTGGTTGAGGCGGAACAGGGCAAGGAGCGGCCCAAGATCGTGAACTACGGTATTTTGGAATCGAGCGGTTATCTTGCCCGGGCGAATCAGGTGCTCCAAACGAGCAATCTCAAAATCTTCGAAAAAGAAGTCGTGGAACTTCTGAGGGTGCTGCTCGCACAGGTCCGTCCTCATGCGACGGATGTGGTCGCTTCCATTCCGACGTTCACCGCGTTCATGACTATTCTTGATTTTCCCGAAATGAGCGCCGCCGATCTGAATAAGGCGATCACGTTTCAGGTGCGGCAATATGTTCCGCTGCCCTTGTCCGAGGTGGCGATCGACTGGATAAAAGTAGGGGAGTCGAAAGACGAAAGAGGCTTTGTGCACCAGCAAATACTTTTGATCTCGGTGCCGCAGGAGCAGATAAAAAAATATCAGCGGATGTTCAAGCT
Organism: Minisyncoccia bacterium; assembly: GCA_041487555.1. Lineage (GTDB taxonomy): Bacteria > Patescibacteriota > Minisyncoccia > UBA6257 > 2-01-FULL-56-20 > DATLTV01. Next base: position 2,025 of record JBGPNL010000058.1, read on the forward strand.
TGCGGGATTGAATCTCAAGGCGCTCGAGATCGAATCGCTCTCTATCGCGCGTATATTCGGCGGGACGGATCCGACGCCGACGATGGTCATCGACATCGGCAGCCGTTCGACGAACATCGCCTTCCTTGAAAAAGGTCAGCTTAAGTTCAACAGCCAGAGTGATCTCGCGGGAGCGACGTTAACACAATCCTTATCCACGAGCCTGGGTATCAATCCGCTGCGCGCCGAAGAGCTCAAAAAAGAAAGAGGCATCGTGGGAACGGGCCCGAATTACGAGTTATCCACAATAATGCTGCCATTTCTGGATGGTATACTGAATGAGGTTAAGAAGGCCCAATATAAATACGCGACCCAGTTCCCCGATACTCCGAAGATCGAGCGGGTCATGCTTTCGGGGGGCGGCGCAAATTTGCTCGGCATAGAAAAATATACCGAGAGAGAAATGGGCGTGCCTGTCGTCAAAGCGGCGCCTTTCGCAAGATTCGAGTATCAGTCGGCGATAGAGCCCCTCGTTCCCGAGTTAAATCCGGTCATGAGCGTAGCGCTGGGTCTGGCCTTAAGAGAATTCATTTAAGAGAAGTTTTTGGGTGTTAGTTGTTAGGTGTTAGAAATGGAGGATACAAGTGTTTTCCTCTAAAACCTAAAACCTAAAACCTAAAACCTAAAACCTAAAGATATGCCACTACCTCAAAAAGTCATCGAGCAGTTGGGCCGGGAACCACCCAAAACGCCGGGTTGGTCCGGACAGCTCTTGATGTTCTCGAGCACCATGTTTTTCGCAAGCCTCCTGCTCTATTTAGGGCTCGCTTTCGGTTATCAGCCTTATCTCACCGGACAGGTGCGGAAAGTGCAGGACCAGATCCAGGCGTTCAGCCAGGAGGTGTCCGTCGATCAGCAAACAAAACTCATCAATTTTTATTCGCAGCTTTCAAATCTTCGGACGCTGCTTGCGAATCACCTTATCACTTCGCCTGTTTTTGCCTGGCTCGAAAAAAACACTCAGGTAAATATTTATTTTTCGAAGTTCGTCCTCTCCCAGGAAAAGAATCAGCTGACCTTGGGGGGCGTGGCGAAAAACATGGATGACATAAACCAGCAGTTCGCGATTTTCCAGGCCGACCCCGATATCGATCGGATGAACATCGGGTCCGCTTCGCTCAATAACGGCGCATGGCAGTTCGAGGTTGTTCTATTTTTTAGAAAAGGATATTTCTCGAGCTCCGCTTCGAATACTGTCGCCAAATAACATTTATGATGAAGCAGACCACAAAACGATTTACAAGTATGATGCTCGGCGCCTTTTTCGTGATCGCCTCGTTTGTTATTTATTTTGAATTTATCCAATCCGCATATGGAGACGCACAGGGGGTAAAGGCGCAATTATTATCGGAGCAATCTTTCCTCAACTCCGAGAAAGAAACGATCGGGAAGGTGCGGCAGCTCATTGCCTCGTATCAATCGCAGGGCCAAGTGCAGCAAGCAGTTTCGGCGGCATTGCCTACGACGCAAGATCTTGCCGGGGCCCTGGCCCAGCTTACGGGACTCGCGCAGCAAAGCGCGCTGGCCCCGCAATCATATTCCGTAGTCGTTGAGGGTCTGCAAAATCTTGCTCAGACTGCATCCGCGAATGGCGCACTCGCCCCCGTTTCCCTTGAGAAGCCCCTCGGCACCGCTACATTCCAGGTAAAACTTACCGGCGGATACGAGAATCTAAAAAATTTCATTTCGTTGCTTGAAACCAATATACGCATATTCGACTTGAGGTCTCTGAGCGTGCAGCCGGGAACGGTTACCGGACCGCAGGGAAAGCCGCTGCCGGATATGTATAGTTTCGATATGTCGATAAAAACGTATTTCCAGATCCAGTAACAAGAAATAATATTTCATACCATGGCAATCATCGTTGAAGAAGAAAAAACCAAAGTAAATATCCTGAAGATCGTGATGTGGGTGGCGCTTCTTGCGATCATCGGCGTAGCGGTCTATTACATCTTTTTCGCTGAGCCGCAGCTTGTGGAATTCGCGGTTCCGCCGGCGTTTCTGAACATCAATCCGCTCGCTACGGTAAGCCTGAATCCGGATGAGGTCATCAACGGACAGGCTTTCCAGGCCTTAAAACCCTATGTTACTCCGCCAACGCCCGGCAACAGCGGGCGCCCGAACCCATTCGCCCCGCCATTATAAGGGCTTGGCCCAAGAGCACGAGCTGAAAAAGTGAAGCGCGATAGGTTATGAAGCCCTACCTCGTGAGATAAGCGAAGCGCTCTCCCGTGGGGTGCTCCCTGACGGCAAGCAGGGAGGATTTTTGCAGCCGCTCGTTCGACACTATATAATAAAAGTAATGAATTGGCCCTCGCGGGCAAAATGAGCATGTCCAACGAAGACCTTATAAAAGAAATACAGAAAGGAAAGCTGTTAAGCGAGGAAGTCGTCACGAAGTTGAAGCGGGACATGCTACTTTCCGGCCAGTCTGTCGAGGCGCTCATCTCAAGCCAGCGGCTGCTCGACGACGAGAAAATCGCTCAATTAAAGAGCGCCGTGCTCCGGGTCCCGTATAAGAAGCTTGATCTCGCTGCCATCGACAAAAAATTGTTCGACGTCATCCCCGAAGAGGTCGCGCGAACCTACGCGACGGTCCCCATCTCGCAAAAAGATAATTTGCTCATTTTGGGAATGCTGCATCCCGATGACGTGAAGGCCCAGGACGCGCTTAAATTTCTTGCGCGGCGCAGCCAGATAAATTTGGGAGTGTACCTTATCTCGTGGGGCGATTGGCAGGCAGTGTTGCGGCTTTATTCCCCCTATCGTTCCGAAGTCGAGAAAGCGGTGCAATCGTTGGGTTTGAAGGAGGGCGGCGCTCAGAAAGTGATAAGCCTTGAGGAGGCGGCGGATGTGAAGGAGGCGCCGATCGTGACCATAGTCGCAAATACGTTCAGAGAGGCGGTGCAGAGCCGCGCGTCCGATATCCACATCGAGCCGCAGCAAACCTATTTGCGCGTGCGTTTCCGCGTTGACGGCGATTTGAAAGAGGTGGCGGCGCTGCCGCTTGAGATCGCGGCACCGGTCGTTTCCCGCATCAAAGTTATTTCGAATTTGAAAATAGATGAAACGCGCACGCCGCAGGACGGAAGATTCCGCACGAGGGTTTTCGATCGGGACATCGATTTTCGCGTTGCCACGTTCCCGACGCCTTTGGGAGAAAAAGTTGCGATTCGCGTGCTCGACCCTTCGACGGGCCTTAAGGGTTTCGAAAGTCTTGATCTCTTATTCAAAAATAAAGAGATGGTGACGAAAGGACTCGAAAAGCCATTCGGCATGATTCTCGTAACGGGGCCTACCGGTTCGGGAAAATCGACCACCTTGTATTCCATGCTTCAGGAGCTGAACGAAGAGAGCGTGAACATTGTAAGTCTTGAAGACCCCGTCGAATATTTCGTATCGGGCATCAACCAGTCGCAGGTGCGTCCCGAGATCGGCTACGATTTCGCCTCGGGCTTGCGCCAGATCCTCCGCCAAGACCCGGACGTGATCATGGTCGGCGAAATTCGCGATGCCGAAACCGCCGGTCTTGCCGTGCAGGCGGCGCTCACGGGCCACGTGGTGCTCTCGACTTTGCACACCAATAACTCGGCGGGCGTTATCCCCCGTCTCATCGACATGAAAGTTGAGCCCTTCCTTTTGCCGGTTTCTTTGAACTTGATGCTTGCACAGCGGCTTGTAGGGCGGTTGTGCCCCGATTGCAAGACTCCGGAAGAGGCTCCTGCAGAAGTGCAGCAGCTCATTAAAAAAGCGATGAGCGAGCTTCCTACTGAGGTTCAGGAACAATTCAAGGAACCTTACCAGATCTATCACAGCAAGGGGTGCAGCAAATGCAAGAGCAAAGGAGTAATGGGCAGGGTAGCGCTTTTTGAGGCGTTTTTGATGTCTCCGGCGCTCGAAGAAATCGTGGCGGGCGGTCCCACGGTGCAGAAGATATTGAAAGAGGCAAAGGGCCAAGGCATGATCACGCTGCGGCAGGACGGAATCCTCAAGGCGTTGCAGGGGAAAGTTTCTATAGAAGAAGTCATCCGGGAAACGGAAGACGTCTAGCTAGAAAGTAGAGAGTAGCGAGTAGGCAGTAGAAATATTCTTGTTATGCTATACTAGATAAATAATATCCCTACTTGCTACTCGCTAAATTCTAATTTCTATCCAATGGCCGACTATCAGGAAAAATTAAAAGATCTTCTCATCACGACCGCGAAGCAGAACGCGTCCGATTTACATTTGGCAGTGGGCCGCAGGCCAACGCTCCGTATCGATGGAGTGCTTGTGCCGCTTCAGAAAGAAGCCATCACGACCCCGGAAGCAGCCGAAGGACTGATCGGCAGCCTCTTGAATCCGGAGCAAAAAGAGCGTCTCCTGCGCGAAAAGCAGATCGACTTCGCATATAGTTTTGAAGACAAAGCCCGGTTTAGGGTGAATGTTTATTTCCAGCGCGGGTATCTTGCCGCCGCGCTTCGCTTGATCCCGGCGCGCATCAAGACGATCGAAGAATTGAGTCTGCCCTCCATCCTTCACGATTTCGCGCGGCTCTCTCAAGGATTCGTATTAGTAGTGGGTCCGGCGGGCCACGGAAAATCTTCAACGCTTGCCGCGGTGCTCGATGAGATCAATCA
>JBGPNL010000059.1:0-6582 GCA_041487555.1 Minisyncoccia bacterium
CCCGCTGCCAGATAGCGCGCTGCTGTGGCGCGGCTCAAACTGAGATAATTGCAAGCATCATTTATACTTACAAACTTGGGTAGTGATTGTTGTTCAACGGTATTTTTGACCATGACACAACCTCCAAAGACCGGACACGCTTACCTGGTTCAAGGTTTCGTCCGGTCCATGGATCCATCCCGAGCATCTTCTCCACGAAACGCGGCTTACACATCCGGAAGGATTTTTCGAGGGTGACTACAATCTTGTAGCCATCGCGCCGAGTTTTAACGGAGCGATCGTGAAACTTGCGGAGCTCGTACTGAAGCATTACGGCGATTACGTCTCCGGACCTGCGAACGGCCAATAATTTCGGCCGTTTTTTTGTTGCCTTTTTGGTTGGGTTAGTATATACTTGCGTTTATACACCCCTATAAGTCTTCGGACGGGGGGAATTTCCATTTTCATACATTGTCATTCTGAGGCTTTGCCGAAGAATCTCCTAAAATCGAGAGCGTAGGAGATCCTTCGCAGAGCTCAGGATGACACAGAGAATAAAAATAAGGCTACACAAAGGGATCGCGCCATTATTCATAATTCATTTTTCGTTATTCCACTTATATGAGAGATAAAATCATCATCAAGGGGGCCAGAGAACACAATCTCAAGAATATCTCGCTCGAGATACCGCGGGATAAGATGGTGGTATTCACGGGGCTTTCGGGTTCCGGCAAATCGAGCTTGGCGTTCGACACTATCTTCGCCGAAGGCCAGCGGCGTTATATAGAATCCTTATCCGCTTACGCGCGGCAGTTTTTGGGCCGGCTTGATAAGCCCGATGTGGATGAAATTGAGGGTCTTTCGCCGGCAATTTCGATTGACCAGAAGAGCCATTCGGGGAATCCGCGCTCGACGGTCGCCACTATTACGGAGATCTACGACTATCTGCGCGTGTTGTTCGCCCGAGCGGGAAAACCATTTTGTCCGAGGTGCGGCCGCGAGATCAAGAAGCTTACCAACGAAGAGATCGTCGATATCGCGATCGATGTCTCGAAAGAGGATAAAACCGAGAAGAATGTGGTGATTTTGGCGCCGGTCGTCTATGGCAGAAAAGGGGAGTACTATCAGATGCTCTATGATTTTCTGAACGCCGGTTTTTCCGAAGTGCGCGTTGACGGAAAATATTATTCTTTAAAAAACCGCATCGAACTTTCGCGTTACAAAGCCCACACGATCGAACTCGTCGTCGATCGCATGCCCGCCGCCATGAATTTCAAGGATAAAGACAGCCGTTTGCGGCTCTCCGAGGCCATCGAATCGGCGCTCAAATATGGGAATGACGTGGTGACTATTATTACGGATAAAGATGTTTCCTTGTCGGCGAAGTTTACCTGTCCGCACGACGGATTTTCATTCCCGGAGATCGAGCCCCGGCTTTTCTCGTTCAATAGCCCTTATGGCGCCTGCGAAACCTGCCATGGATTGGGCACGAAAGATCTCTGGTCCGAAGAGATCTGCCCTGCCTGCATCGGGAAGCGTTTGCGCGAAACGAGCCTGAACGTGCTCTTGGACGGAAAAAATATTGCTACTGTAGCCGCGTTCTCGATTGAAGAAGCGCACAAATATTTCTCTGCCATCAAGCTTAAAGAAAAAGGCGCGAAGGGAAACAAGAGCGAAAACTTTAGTCTTATCGCCGAGGCGCCGCTCCGGGAAATTTTGAGCCGCCTGAAGTTCATGATGGATGTGGGCCTTGAGTATCTTACGCTCGACCGCAAAGCAGGCACGCTCTCCGGCGGCGAATCGCAGCGCATACGCCTCGCTTCGCAGATCGGCTCGCGTCTCGTAGGTACGCTCTATATATTGGATGAGCCGACGATCGGCCTCCACCAGCGCGATAACGCGAAGCTCATTAAGACGCTCCACGAACTCCGCGATCTCGGGAATACGATTATCGTTGTCGAGCACGATGAGGATACGATCCGCGAGTCGGATTATCTCGTGGATATCGGTCCCGGTGCGGGCGTGCATGGCGGGAAGATCGTCGCCGCCGGGCCGATTCCAGAAATACTCAAGGATAAAACAAATACGTCGCTTACACTTGAATATCTACGTGGCAAGAAATTCATCGAAGTGCCAAAGAAGCGCCGCGTCGTGCCGCAGCAGGGAGATCGCAAGGTTTCCGGTTCTGCCGCGAAGGTGCAGTTTTTAGAGATTAAAGGCGCGACCGAAAATAATCTGCAGAATATCGACGTCGATATCCCTTTGCGGCGATTCACGGCCGTTACCGGCGTTTCCGGCTCGGGAAAATCAAGTTTAGTATACGACGTGCTTTATAAAACGCTTTCGAACAAGTTTTACCATATCGACAATAAAACCGGGGCCCATAAAGATATTTCGGGGATGGAGAACGTAAATCGGGTCATCAATATCGACCAGTCGGCGATCGGGCGCACGCCGCGATCAAACCCGGCCACGTACGTCGGCGCCTGGACGTATATCCGCGATCTGTTCTCTTCGACCGAGGACGCACGCGTGCGAGGCTATAAGCCCGGACGATTCAGCTTTAACGTGCCCGGGGGACGTTGCGAGAACTGCGAAGGGCATGGCACGATCGCCATCGAAATGCATTTTTTGCCGACGGTCTATGTGACCTGCGAAGTCTGCAAGGGCAAGCGCTTCGACCGCGAAACGCTTGAGGTGGAATATAAGGGAAAGAATATTTATGAAATATTGCAGATGACGATTGAAGAAGCCGTGAAATTCTTTGAGGACATTCCCTGGCTTTATGACCGGCTTGTTATTCTCGAAGAAGTAGGTCTTGAATATCTCACGCTCGGGCAGTCGGCGACGACGCTCTCGGGCGGTGAGGCGCAGCGCGTGAAACTCTCGGCCGAACTCGGCAAGCGCGACACACGAAACACGCTTTATTTGCTCGATGAACCAACCACCGGCTTACACTTTGCCGATGTCGATAAATTACTCTTGGTATTGCAGAAACTGGTTGATCGGGGTAATACCGTTGTGGTGATCGAACATAACCTCGATGTCATTAAAACCGCCGATTGGGTGATCGACCTTGGCCCCGAAGGCGGCGCCAAGGGCGGAAAGGTGATGGCAGTCGGTACGCCGGAAGAGATCGCGCGGAAGAAAGGGAGTTTCACGGGAGAATATTTGCGGAAGGTTCTGGCAAAATAAAATCCACCCTTGACCAAGCCTTAGATTTGCTATACTGATAGCATGATTAAAATAATGGGGAACGATATCACGCGAGCGGGGGAAAAGATCGGCTGGATCGAAGGAAATCACATTTTTGCGCATGACGGAAGGAAACTCGGCTATTTCGCGGAAAATTATGTGTATGACATAAATACGCGCAAGATCGCACGTATTGAGGGCGATTTCCTAATCTCTATGGGCGACCACGAGGCAAAAACGCGCCTCGAACAAATTTCCGAAGAAATCACGGGCGGCGTGCTTCCCGAGATCGGCAAGTGCGCGGTGTACGTGCTTTTGGACTAGAATCTTTTGTCATCCCGGCGAAGGCCGGGATCTGCGCTTCCATCCTAATTTCAAAAAGCACGGACCCCGACCTCCGTCGGGGCGACAATGCAATCGATCTTTCTAAAATGGAATCTACAAAGAAAAAAGTCGGTCTTGCACTTGGGGGCGGAGGGGCGAGGGGGGTCGCCCACGTCGGCATCATCAAGGAATTGATAAGAGCCGGGATTTCGATTGATTACATCGCCGGCACGAGCATGGGTTCTATGGTCGGCGGTTTATACGCGATGACGAAGGACATTGAGCTCGTCGAAGATATTTTTTTAAAGCTTCGCTCGCGCGATATTTTCCCGCTCGAAGAGTTCTTGAAACATAAAGCGCCCGCGCTCTTTCATGGGGAGTCGATGGCAAAGCTCATCGGTGCGAATTTTAAGGATGCCGCGATGGAGGATTGCAAGATCCCGTTTCGGGCGGTCGCGACCGATATGAATAACGGCGAAACAGTGGTGCTCAAGACGGGAATGATAGCCGATGCGGTGCGCGCGAGCTCTGCGATCCCGGTTATTTTCCCGCCGGTCAGGCTCCACGATAAGCTTTTGGCCGACGGCGGATTTTCGGATCCGGTACCGGTTAACGTAGCGAAGGAAATGGGCGCGGAATTCGTGATTGCGGTTGACGTTTCGTCGCGGTGGAATAATCCCACATCCGACGAATCCATCGGCATAAAGGCCGTCTACTCGATATTCTCAAGCGCACTTTCGATCGTTGAATATCAATTGTCGAAGGAGGCCCTCAAAGGCGCCGATATCGTATTGCGTCCGCCGGTATTTCAGTTTGATTGGCTGGAGTTCGGCAAATCCGAAGAGATCATAGATATCGGCGCGGAGGAAATGCGGCTACATCTCAAAGAGGCGCGCGAGAAACTGGGAATCGTCCAACCACCGAAGCATCTTGGAGAAAAATTCCTGGACTTTCTTTTCCCGCGAGAGTAGTATTTGGGTGCTGTTATGGAATCTCTATACAAAAACCTGCCCGATACGCCGGGAGTATATTTAATGAAAGATGCGCAAGGCGCGGTGCTTTATGTCGGCAAAGCTGGTAATTTACGACGCCGTGTTTCGAGCTATTTCGAGCGGCCGCATGATTCGCGTATTCAAAAATTGGTAAGCGAAATCAGGTCTATTGATCACAAACCGACCGATACGGCAATCGAGGCGCTCATTTTGGAAGCGAAATTGATCAAAGAGATTCGCCCGCCTTTCAATATTCGTGAAAAAGACGATAAGAGTTTTTTATATGTCGAAATAACGAAGGAAAAATTTCCGCGCGTATTGTTGGTAAGGGGAAGGGATGTCGTAAGTCGTAGGTCGTTAGTCGTTAGTCAATACGGCCCGTTCACTTCTGCTTCGAGCATCCGCGAAGCACTGCGCATTTTGCGGAAGATCTTTCCCTGGAATACCCATCCGGCGGAAAAACTGGGAACCTTCAGCCGTCCGTGTTTCGATGCGGAGATCGGGCTTTGCCCGGGGACGTGCGTTGGTGCGGTTACAAAGGAAGAATATCGGAAAAATATCCAGAACTTAAAGCTCTTTTTCCAGGGTGAAAAGAAGAAAATTTTAGGGAATCTCAAAAAGGAGATGGCCGCCGCCGCGAAATCCTTGGAATTCGAGAAGGCGGAAAAACTGCGCCGCCGAATCTTTGCCCTACAGCACATCCGTGATATCGCTTTAATCCAAGAATCGAAAGTTTACGATTCACGCTCCACGATTCACGCTCCACGATTCAGGATCGAGGGTTATGATATTTCGAATATTTTTGGCACATCGGCTGTCGGTTCAATGGTGGTATTTACGAATGGCGAGCCGGATAAGAACGAATATCGTAAATTCAAAATTAAAACGATTGTCGGTTCGAACGACGTTGGTATGCTTCGTGAAATGCTCACGCGCAGGTTTGCTCGAAGTGCCTATTCCCTTGCTCGCCGAAGCCTTGGCGAAGGCGGGTGGCCGATGCCGCATCTAATTCTGATCGACGGCGGCGCGGGGCAGATTAATGCCGCGAAGAACGTGCTTTTGGATTACAGCCTTAAGATTCCCGTAATTGGCATCGCGAAAGGCGTGAAGCGCAAGCGGAATGACATCATCGGCATCATCCCGAAAGGTATTGAAAAAAAGACACTTATCCGCGTGCGCGACGAAGCTCACCGCTTTGCGATTAGATATCACCGAACGTTACGCAGTCATCGGTCGTTGCAATGAAATAAAAATCCGCGATTTATTTTCGCGGATTTATTATTGCTAACAAGCTATCAAGCTGCCCTTTATTGCACCATCACGGTCGCTTTGAGCGTTGTGTATTGTTCAGAGTAGAAGTTATACGAACCGGGCGTGAGCACCGAGGTGTCGAAGGTGTACGACTGTCCGGCGGGCACCACGAGCGGACTGAAGCTCGAAAGCGAGATCTTATAATCAACCCGGTCGTTATTCGTGAACACGAGCTTGCTGCCCTGCTTCACTGCGATCAACGTCGGCGAGAAATAATAATTCTTAATCGTGAGCGTGTAGGTGTCGATTTTCACTTCGCTCGGATAGATGATTGAGAATGGGGCGCTCGTAATCGTGGATTTCGGCGATCCGCCGTCAAAAACCACTTTGATGATATATTGTCCCGGCTGGACTGTTTTTCCGAGCGGGCTTATATGAGTAAGAAGCAAGTCGCGTGTATTCCATGAGTATGAAGTCTGATGAACACCCACACTCTGAAGAATCCATCCAGCGGTGCTTCCATCCGTGGCGTTCACAAGGTAAATCGCGCCGGTCATTCCACCTTCTTTACTCCAGGAGATCGTGTTATTTGTTCCGGAAACCCACTTCGCGTCGGCAAGCGGAGCAGTTATCTTAATGGTCGTTGAAGGTGGATACTTGGGAACCGAAGTTGGGGCTGCTGCGGGTGAAGTGGTGGGAGGCGGGGTTTGGGCAGATGGCGGAGGATTTGTTCCGGGCAAAGGTGATGGGACGGCTTCCGGGTTTATAGCTCCGTTCGGAGCCTGATTATTTGTATTATTCGACACTACGACGCCGATTGTGATGACCAACGCAACTGCGG
>JBGPNL010000060.1:0-6459 GCA_041487555.1 Minisyncoccia bacterium
GCTTCGATTTCTGCGTCAAAGCGAAAATGGAGAGTACTAAAATGTAGTTCGCAGCCACTTCGGGCGCGATGTGATATTGCTTGCTCGAGAAAAACGCCACGGCTCCGAAAAAGAGCATCAGGAACGTCCAGCCGATCACGAAAAGCTCGCCCGGATGCCTGCTGTCATGGAAATCATACCATCGGTCGAATTCCTTCGTGCCCACGTATAAGGTAAGTATTCCAGTATAGACGGCGGAGAACGGTGCCGTGAGCCCCTCGAATTTATCCATCGAAAAAAAATTCACCGTGATAAACACCATGAACGCGATCGTCCAGATGGTCGAAATAATCCTCCAGATGCGCTCGTCTTTGAATACGCTCATAGTTCCATCCTAGCGCGAATTATCGTGAAGCTCAAGCTTCTTCGTCGTCTTTTCGCCTTACGGATTCTCGCTGCTCAATTCCTCTGCGCATTTTCCTGTTGATTGCATTATCCAACCTGGTACTTGCTTCTGGAGTTAACTTTTTGAAAGCCCCCCTCAGGAGTTTGTCAACAAAAACACTATCGTTAAAGCTTTTTTGCACATCCGGATCACAAAGCTCGAGTACTTTTTTGAACTGATCATCGGAAATGCCTAGTTTTCCCCTCGTTTCGTACATTTTCATAATGAAAGCATAATCTGCCGAATGCCGTTCATCTTCCAAGATTTTCGCAAAAAGCGGATTGTGCAACTCCATAAGATCCTTGTAATCGGCATCTTTCACGTAACGTTTGAAGTCAAGCGCGAGCGCATTCGAAGTTTCCTGCTTTAACGCTTTATATTCTTCTGGCGTATGTCCCGCACGGGATGAATCAAAGTACCATTTATGGGCAAGCCGAGTGTCTTCCTCTTTACTTAGTTCTTTCTGATCAGCGGGCGCTGCTTTTAAATCATCTTCTATACCGCTCCATTCGGTAAATACTTTAATCATGGCTTCTTCCTCGGGAGAAAGCTTCTTTGTAGTTTCTAGCAACGGCTCTTGCGGCTGTTGTTCTGGATTTTCCTTTGATTTCGGCATGGCTTTATTTTACATGATACTTCTTCTTTATATCCTCTTCAATTTCACCCTCGAACTCGTCTTTTTTCTCGCGGGCTTTTTGGGAAAGTTTCCGAAGTTCCGCATCGCTTGATTTTCCAAGCTCCTTCGCGCGCGATTCAAGATATTCCCGCGTATTTCGCGCGGGATCGTCCAAAACTTCCTCAAGCAAAACTGAGAGCACGAAACCAACCCGCGGACTAGGCTCGATTTTTAACAGCGCCATGATATCCTCGCCCCTCAGCTTGAGCATCTTGGGATGCAATGGATCTTTTTTCACCTTCTCGATCATGAACATGAGGTGCCGCGATTTGTACGGCACGGCCTTTGGCACGCCGGAACCGATGCGGTCTGCCTCACGCACCTTCATAAGATCATCCACGTTCTCCGGCCCCACGCGCGCGAGGAAGCGCCGCACGCCCGCTTCGCTTACCTCGCCCGTATTGTAGTAGAACATGTGATAGCGCACGAGGTGGATCACCTGCTCTGCGAGCTCCTTCGGGAATCGCAAACGGTCGAGCGCCCTCGCGGCGATCTTTGCACCTACGACCTCGTGTCCATGGAACGTCGAATCCGGCCCTTCGCCGCGCTTCGCCTTTGGTTTTCCGATATCATGCAAAAGCGACGCGAGCCGCACGTGGAGCGGATGGTTTTCTTTCGCCGAATAATCGAGCGCGCGGACGTTGTGCTCGAATACGGTGTAGACATGATGCTTGTTCTGGCCGACGCCCAAGCCCTCGCGCAATTCGGGCAGCACGTATTTTAAAAGATTCAGTTCTTCAAGCAAAATTACCCCCTTCGCCGCACGCGGGGTTTCGATAATTTTAATAAACTCGTCCCGAATTCGCTCTTTGGAGATCGCCTCAAGACCATTGCCCAGTTTTTCTATCGCACGGCGCGTGTTCATCTCGATCTCGAAATCAAGTTCGACGGCAAAACGGACCGCGCGCATCATGCGCAAGGCGTCCTCGCCGAATCGCTCCTCGGGCTTGCCCACGGTACGAATGATCTTCGCCCTTAGGTCATCCTGTCCACCGAACTCGTCTATAATAGCGCCCGCCGTCCACTTAATAATGCCCAGCGCCATTGCGTTTACTGTAAAGTCGCGGCGCGAGAGGTCTTCTTCGACATTCTGGGCAAAGGTAACTTTGTCCGGATGGCGCTTGTCGGTATAACCCTCCTCGGACCGGAACGTCGTTACTTCAATAATCTTAAGCTTCGGATCGTCGGACTTCGTTTTAATGCCCACCGTTCCAAAATCATTCTCGTAGACCGTCGCGGGGTCTTCGGCAGTCCTGCCGCCAAAATCAAAAAAGAGCTCCTGCACCTTGTCGGGCGTCGCGTTTGTCGCCACGTCCCAGTCCTTCGGTTCACGCCCGAGCAAAAGATCACGCACGCAACCGCCCACGAGATATGCCTCGAATCCCTTATCGCCCAAGATCACACCTATCTGCTGGGCCTCTTTGGGGATTTTGTATTTATTTTTGCCCTCAGCCATGACCGTATTTTAGCCGATTTTCCGGAATTTGACAATATTTATAAAGTATGCTAGACTCTCTTCTAGAGAATCAATAAACGGGGAATTCGCCCCTCCACCTTAGTTATTAAATTAAGGCGGGGGGACGAGCTAGTGAGTGGAAGAAGCTGAGAGTTGAAAAATATCGTGTTTGCCGCCAGCATAACTAAGGCAAGCGACACTTCGTGTCCTTGACCACCCAATTGGGTACACTTTGGCAAACGACACGGTACAGAGTAAAACGAAGCTTCTCTGCAATACCCGGCGATGACCTCCCCCTTCAAGTTCTTTGTTGAATGCAAATTGCATTCCGTTCCCGGCGATTCGCAACTGCGAGTCGCCATTTTTTTACAAATGCAATTTGACAAATATTTCTTAGCCTGCTATCATTACGCACAAATGGGGAGGCGAGCTCTGGTGTGTGTACTCCCTCCGAGGACACCCCCCGACACCAGACTCTGACCAAGCCCTCCCCATTTAATTTTTCTTGGAACGCAAATTGCGTTCCCCACGCGACGAGATCCATTCTCGTCGTTTTATTTTTCCTCAAGCGGAGGTTTTCCTATGCGCCGACTTGAAGAGAGCCCAGGAGGCGCAGAAGAAAACCGTAGCCATTATTTGATAAATCATTCTGCTCGCGCTAAGCTTCAACATATGAAGAGTTTCAGGGAGAAACCACTTCCGGAGAAAACGGAGGCTGACAAAAAAAGCGATCTTCGAAGAGCATTTGCGCTCACCATCGAGCGCAAGAAGCTTACGAATGACGACGTGAGAAGAGCCCATCGGTACGCCGCAGAGGGTGGCTTGTATGATCAAGGTAATCCTGAAGTAAAATCCCTGCTCGAAAAACTTGAGGAGCTCGACGAAGAAATGGAGAAGCTCAAAACCGAGCGCCAAGAGAAAAAGCTCATGCTCGCAGAAGTTATGCCGCAAGTTAAAGACATCGACAAGCGCCACCAAGATATCTTGGAGCTGCTCATCGCAAGTGTCGGGGAAACCCCGAACTCTTAACGCACCTCCGCGCCAAACTGTTTCTTTGTTTCCTCTATCACTTTATTCTGCAACGGCTCAATCTCTTCAATAGTAAGCGTCCGCTCGTTCGAGCGATAGATGATGCGATAGGTATAACTCCGGCAATCCGCGCCGAACTTCGCCGCATTCTCATATTTATCGAGCAGCGACACCTCCTCCACAAGCTCGCCGCCAATGTCGCGAATGAGGTCAAAATAATTATTCGGCACGAAACTCTTCGGCACGATGAACGAAATATCGCGGGTGATGGGCGGGAACTTACTCACTTCTTTGAACTTCTGTCCCAGTTTGAGTTGGCGCTTCACGCGCTCGTCCTCCGACCACAAAAGCCGGATGTCGGGAAGCTCCATGCTGAGTATCGCAAGCCGCTCAAGGCCAAAACCGAAAGCCCAGCCATTCCATATTTTTGAATCTACGCCTAAGTTGTCGAGCACGCCCGCCTGTACCACGCCCGCGCCCAAGACTTCTACCCACACACCATTCAAATCCACCTCCATCTCAAGGCTCGGGTCAGTATATGGAAACGTATCTTTATTAAAACGATATTTGATGTCCGAGCCGTAGATCGCCTTCGCGATGGCGCTCAAGACTTCCTGAAGATCGGGCAGCCCGATTATTTTTTCCGACTTGCGGCATAAATATAAACCGTCCATCTGATGGAAGACATTCATGTGCTTGCGATCGATCTCATCCTTACGATACACCTTGCCGTAAGAAAGCACGCCAAAGGATGCTCCCTTCGCGATCTTCTCTCGAATTTCGGGCAGTGGCAGATAGTAGTACCACATAATAGTGGTGTGCGTGCGGAGAATATAGTTGTCGTTCGCGTAGTACGTGTCGGAGCGACTGCGGGCCGGATGGTCCTTGGGAAAATTAAAAAGGTCGAAGCTCGCGCGCGCTGGCACGATCTCGGGCGTTTTGATCACGTCGAAATCTGCAAATCCGGGAAGCGAGACGATCCGCTTCGCGAGTTCGCGGATCGGGCTCCCTTCGGTGCGCGAAAGATCGGGCATCGCAAGGAAGCGAAGCTCGCGCGCCGCCTCGGGGTCCGTGCGCTTCTTGAGGTCATCATATGCTTTTTTCTCCTCTCCGGGAGGAACGATAATCTCCTTCATTTCACTATATGTAATCACAAAAAATGGCTTTCCACAATCGAAAATACGTCGAGGAGCATAGCTCCCCGCCTTCCCGCCTGACGGCCGGCAGACGCGGGGACGAAGGATGCTTGAAGCACCCTTCGTTTTGACATCCCCAGTATGGATAGTGTACCCTCAAAAATAGAACTATCCATCCCCCAATACGGCATGCCGAAATAAGGAGGGAGCGAATGAAACTCAGTTATGCGATGAAATGCGCTGCACTTATCCTCGCTTCCGCGATCGGCATTCTGCCGGCCATGGGACAAGAGGATAAATCCAAGCCATCGAAGATCACGGTCAAAGTCGACCTCGTAAGCCTCACTGTTACGGTCACCGACCAAAAAGGCCGGTCCATAACGGGACTGGGCCTCGACGAATTCCTGGCATTTGAATACACAGGACACAGACCCGGAAAAGGAGACCAGGTAGAGATAGAAAAGGTGGTCGCCACGGAGCGTCCGGCATCGATCTGCATCGTTGCCGACACCTCGGGCAGCATCGGTGGCAAACTTCCGGCCTTGCGGGAGGCACTCGCACAATTCATGAAGACGTCGAATCCGCTCGACGAATTTTGCCTCATCGACTTCGTTGATGGGCATGCTCAGATCCTGAGCGATTTTCCCGAAACGAGCGGCGTCGGCAACGCCGACCAGGTCATACAAAATTTGGTCTTCCTCGCATCAAAGGGCGAAACCCCGCTCTTCGACGGCATCTATAGAGGCATCGGCCTTCTTGAAAAAAGAGAACTGATGGAGCGCGACAACATTAAGATGCTCCAGAAACAGCAGGCGACTCCCGAAGAGATTGAAAAGCACTCGAAAAAGCGCATCCTCTTGATCGTTTCGGACGGCGGCGATAACCACAGCCTCTACAACGAAAACGACGTTAAGCGGGCCATCGAGGAATCGGATGTGCAGATCTACGCGATTGGTATCTTCGATCCTCCGAGCGCGCGCGGACGCACACCGGAAGAACTGCGAGGACCCACGCTCCTTCAGGAACTTACCGAGATGAAAGGTGGACGGGTGTTCGTCGTTGAGACGTCGAAAGATCTCGAAGACGTTGCCCTGAAGGTAAGCGCGGAACTGAGGACACAGTACATCCTCTATTACCGGCCTATCAAAGATGCGGCCCATAAAGGCGGCAAAACCGACAAAAGCGGGCGCGTTTGGAAAAAAGTGCAGGTAAGGGTCAGGCCTCCGAAGGGAATGCCTCCCCTCACAGCAAAAACGCGGGACGGCTACTATTCAACCGACAACAAATGATGGACGCTTGAAGCTATATGCTTAGGCGCCCATTTTTTTGCCGATGTAGCCCGAGTGAAACGAGGCTGCTACATCGAGCACCCCGCCAAAGGCGCGGGCAGGGAATTTTAATAGATTACTTTTAGTTTACTTGAATACTTATTACAATTAACTTACGTTGATTCAGATGCCCGGGTGGCGGAATGGTTTACGCAGAGGACTTAAAATCCTTGACCCGAAAGGGTTTGTGGGTTCGACTCCCACCCCGGGCACCAACAAAATTTTCCGCCTTTAGGCGGGTAATTTTGTTGGTCTGTTTGTGGTGGGAATCGAACGAGTGGAGGGGGTCGGGGAACCGCGCCCGGTTCCCCGTGTCGGAGAATACTAAGAACCGAGGGTTCTTAGAAAATTCCGCCTTGGCGGAATTTTGTTCGACTCCCACCCCGGGCACCACGAAGGTATGAAATAAA
>JBGPNL010000061.1:0-6331 GCA_041487555.1 Minisyncoccia bacterium
GTATCCGCCCTCCGAAACTTTTTTTATGGATAAGCTGCTTTCTGCCGCTTTTACGAATTGATTTTGGGACGCGGCGGCGAGTTTTTCCGCGACCACCTGCTCCGGAGGCTGGAGAACGAAAACCGGCGGCGCGGTTTGGGCCATATTCGCGCCGGTACCGAACGTAAGCCGCAACGGTTCACGCGCCGGCACGCTATTATGGTTCGCGATCAGCGCGATCAAGATCATCACGCCTAAAAATACAAATTTATAAAAATGGTCGGACATAGATTGGCTCGACAGCTCTTTAGCTCGTAAGCTCGATAGCAGATAGTTTATTTTTCATTGGTTCTAATTTTAACATGTCCCTCTACTGAAGAGCTAAACGCCGAGATCATTTTGATTTCGATCTCGGCGCTATCGAGCTATTGAGCTATTGAGCTTTCGGCGGTTCTTCCGCTGCTTGCATGCCTTCGGGCGGCGTTGTTTCCTGCGGCGCAGGCGCTTCGAACGCCTTCATGAGTCCCTGGAATTTTTCGAAATCGGGCATATCTTCACGCTTTGAAAGACCGATGTGCTTCAAAAGCTCAAATGTCGGCCGGTAAAGATATTGGTTCTGCCGTTCGGGATCGGGGAATCGTTCCACAAGCCCGCGCAACAACAAGCTCCTCAAAATGAAACTGGAATTCACACCGCGAAGGTATTCCAAGCGACTCCTCGTGATGGGCGCGAAATAAACGATGGCGGCAAGCGTCTCTAAGCTCGCAGGCGTAAGCTCCTCGGAAAGCTC
Source organism: Minisyncoccia bacterium (assembly GCA_041487555.1). GTDB lineage: Bacteria > Patescibacteriota > Minisyncoccia > UBA6257 > 2-01-FULL-56-20 > DATLTV01. The sequence continues at coordinate 770 of JBGPNL010000061.1, forward strand.
TTCTTTCACGAATTTTTCCAAGATTTTGCCGAATTTTGCTTTGGTCACAAGCTGGATTTTGTCGCCGTCCGTGATCAGAGCAAGTCCCCGCTCTGCGGCCTCAAGCCGCTTTTTGAAGTCTTCTACCAATCCGCTCGTTTCGTCGGGCCTCATATCCAAAATCGCCGCGATCTTCTTTAAAGAGAGCGGCTCACCGTGTATGAAGAGCAATGCCTCAAGTTCCGCTAATTTATTTTCGATATTTTCCATATTATACAAAATCCCACCTCATAATAACCCTGTCCCCTTCTTTTTTCTTTCCTATTCCGTTAATGTATCCGCAGAGAATGGCATTCGCCCGAAGGCCCATTGCAAGCGAAGCGTAATTCCAAGTCTGCACATCCGCGAAAATTTTTTCCACTTTTTTGCTTCTTGCGTAAGCAAGAAAGTGTTTCAGGAGTCCTGCGCCGATCCCTCGCTTCCTCATTGTTTTGACAACGGTAATTTGTTCAAGATACCATTTATTTTTTCTTTCGAGAAACTTAGGTTGCCAGTAAAGTATGCCTACAATTTTTCTATCCTGCTCGGCACAAAAAACCAGTTTTCTTCGCGTCTGCTCGAAAAGCTTCTTTCTACCGATTGCCCCGTATCCTGTGTCTATTGCAATCAGCTCTTTCACGTCCTTTACGGTCGCAAAACGAATCTTAACTTTCTGATCATTCGCCATGTGGTTCTTGTTTCCTGATGATTATATCAGAAAAATAGTCGGATTGCTCAAGCAAAATAAGCTGTTCGCGGGCAAGGTGCAGAATGGCGAGAAAAATAACGATGATCTCGCCTCTCGATTTTGCGTTTGAGAGATTCGTAAACTTCGTTTCGGCCTCGCTTTCGAAGCGCTTTACGATCTCCGCCATTTTTTCCTCAAGCGACATGATCTTCTCCTGAATCGTCTCTGTTTCCATGGTGAACGCCTGAACACTTTCAAAAACATTCAGCATCGCCCCGGTGAGATTCGTGATATCAAGCTCCGCGCCCGGATAGAAAATGCCCGCCGTATTGGCGTCGAACCCGCGGCTCAAAAAATACGGCCGCGAGAATTCTTGGCCGTTCGCCCGCCACAGCTTGTCGAGCACCTTCATCGCGGGCTTCAACTCCTGGTACAGCTTGAGCCGCCGCTCCAGATCCTTGATCCCCAATTCTTCGTCCTCCGTGAGCGTAAGGTCCGGTAAAAGCGATTTTGATTTTAAAAGAATGAGCCTGCTCGCAATGGCGATAAAATCCGCGATGATGCGCAGGTCGGCGCGGCCTTCGGTAAGCGTTTTCAAGTATTTCAAAAAATCATCCGTCACCTGGGCCATGCTGATCTCCGACACTTCGAGCTTCCGGGCCTCAATGAGCTCAAGGAGCTTCTCGAGTGGTCCGGTGAATTTTTCGAGCTTAAGTTCGTAAGGCATAGAACACTAATATGCTTGCAAAAAATCTTTTATGATCTTCTTCATCTCGGCCGAGTCTTTATATGCATATACCTCGACATTCGGATACCTGTCCTGCGTCATGCCACGCACCAAGGGTGAAGCGATCTTCCGGCGATCCTCGCGATAGAGACAAAGGACTTTTGCGGGCACTTTCCCGAACTGGCCTTTCAGCCGTCCGTATTCGATTATCCTGCCGGTGCCCGTGCTTGAGCCCGAGATCTCCGCGACCACGTGCGTCGCCTGATCAAGCCACGCCATATCTTGCCGCTCGATATCTTCTGCCGTGATATTCGCTTTTTCCACCCCCATCGCTTTTGCATGCGCCTCAAAAGGATCGGGCTCTATAATATGCTCGGTCAATACATTGAGCCCGAGCAAGCGGATATATAAGACGATCTCGCGCATCTCGGCCGCGGCCACACGGTCGCCGCGGATCGCTCCGGCAAAATAAACGATGGCGTCTTTTTTGTGCATGCGTGGTTCGATTATTTTGGTCCGAGTGCTCCCGTCGTATAGGTATTCGCCGCGCTCCAGAGAAGCCAGCCGCCGTAGTGTCCCTCACGCGTGCTTGTCACATTCAAGAGCGAATCGTACGTCGCCTGAATTTCTTTTTTTACCATCGAAGCATCATAGACGGCGCCCAAATTGAAATCCTGGAGCCACGGACGCAATTTAGAATTATGAATAACGAATGATGAATCATGGATTTCTTGGGTTGATGTTGCCGTTGAGCTCGCATTATTCATTATTCCAGATTCTTTATTCTCAAGACTGATAAGCCGCGTGAGCGCGTGATCCATAGAGTATTTTATAATCTCGTACGGATACGCGGCGGGATTTTTGTAACCCAAACTTCCGGCAGCATAATGCGAGGGATAGACCATTGGCGAAACATAATCGAAATATTGGTACGCGCCTTCGATCACCTGGCCGATGCCCAGATCGTCCCAGTTATCATAGGTCGCAAGACCAAAAAGATCGACAGAAATTTTTTCATCCGGCAAACCTTCACGCAGAAATTTGAAATAATCGGCGATCACTTTCGCGCGCGACGTTTTCTGGTCCCAATACGGATAGGAGATATTCCCGATCGATCCGTCCGAGGCAAAACGAATATAATCGAATTGCAGTTCGTCGAAACCGCGGGCAGAAGCGTCTTTCGCGATCATGAGAAGATAGTTCCGTGCGCCGGGTGCCGCGGGATCCATCCAGGCAAGACCCTTGTTGTCGGTCCAGACCTTGCCGGTTGCTTTGTTGTGCATCGCCCATTCGGGGTGCGCCTTCGCCAAGATCGGATCCTGAAAATCCGTGATACGGCCGATCACATAAATACCCGCATCGTGCAATGTTTTGATAAGCGTGTTCGGCCGCACAATTCTAATTTCATTCTCCGCGCCGGTTGCCGCAATTTCGGAAATTCCCGTGTGATACGAAACGTATCCGGAATAATCTTTGATATCGATAACAACCGTATTCAGTTCCGTCCGTTTTATAAGATTAATAAGCGCCTGCATCCTCGTGGGGGAACCGGCGGTCCACGCGGTCACATAGATGCCCTTTGCCACCTCGGGTGGATCCGCAAGATGCGGCTGATTAGGGAGGTCGTTGGAAGGCTTTACGCCGCCACTATCCATGATTGCCTGCTGAGGAGAGATCGGGGGCGGGGGTGCCTCAGGAATTGCCGGCAATACGAGGGGCGTTGAGGTGGAAATAACCGATGGAACGCTGGCGTTAAGCGCAACGGATGGAGCGACTATGACCGTTTTCGGCGTAAAAACAAAAAGAAGCGTGGCTCCCGCAACTACCAAAATGGTCCCGCCGATGATAACAAGTCTCATTACTTTCACTATATCGCGAAAGTTTGCGAGGGGCAATGATTTGTTTTATGATTTGAACCATATGGCCCTCGCTTTATACCGCAAATATCGTCCAAAAACACTCGAAGAGCTTTTGGGGCAGGAAACGAACTCGCAGATACTCAAAAACGCGGCGGCCGCGGGGCGGCTTGGCCATGCTTACCTTTTTTATGGGCCGCGGGGAACGGGGAAAACGACGACCGCCCGGCTCATCGCGAAGCTTCTGAACTGCGAAAAACGACGTGATAACGCGGAATTCAAAAAACTCGGCGAACCGTGCAACGAATGCCGCCACTGCAAAGAAATCGATACGCAAAATTCGTTTGATGTCGTCGAGATCGACGCCGCCTCGAACCGCGGCATCGACGAGATCCGCAACCTCAAAGACTCGATCAAAACCTCGCCCGCATCCGCAGACTACAAAGTGTATATTATCGACGAGGCGCACATGTTAACGACTCCCGCCTTCAACGCACTTTTGAAAACGCTCGAGGAGCCGCCCGCGCACGCGGTCATCGTTTTGGCCACGACCGAATACGAAAAACTTCCGGCGACAATCACCTCGCGCGCGCAGCGCTTTCTTTTCAAGAAACTTTCGAAAACGGTGATCGTGGAACGGCTCTCCGATATCTCAAAAAAAGAAAAGATACAGATCGACGCGCCGGCGCTGGAGCTTATTGCTTCCGCGGCCGAAGGCAGCTTACGTGACGCCATATCGCTCCTCGATCAGATAAGCACGATCCTGCCTTCGCCAGAGGCTTCCGCCGACGCTAAAGCTTTGGCGGACAAGACGGCGGGCAAGGCAGCGAAGATCGGCCTTGGCGACGTTGAACGGCTGACCGGCCGCGTGGGACTCAAGAAAGTGCAGGAGCTCGCGGAACTCATTATTAAAAAAGATTTGAAAGGCGGCATCGCCTATCTCGGCGAATTGAACGAAGAAGGCCATAACCTCGTGCAATTCACGAAAGACCTCGTGCATTATTTCAGAAAAGTGCTTTCGCTGAAATTGAATCCCGGCATCGAAAAGATGCTCGAAGGCGAACTCACGAAAGACGAGGTCGCGAATATCAAAAAACTGGGCGCTGCGGCACAACCCGAACCGATCATTCGCCTTTTGAAATCCTTAATCCGCGCCTATTCCGAAATGCGCTACTCCCCGTTCGCAAGTGTTCCTTTAGAGATAGCAATCATAGAAAACCTTTCGGAGAAATGAAACTCCCCGGGCTTGCGCCCGAGGCATCTCACGATACCTTCGTGCGCGGGCTAAGGTATGAAAAAAAGAGCCTGCGTATTCGCGGGCTCTGTGTTATGCGCTAGTAGGCTTGTTCGCTGAGCGATTTTGAAAGTTGAGTCGGCGGTATTTTGAATCCGGAAACAACTTCCGTGTAACAGTTCTCGCAAAGGTGCGATTCCTCGCGTTCACCGTCCCGTTTGCTTCCGTAACCCCAGTTAGTGGTAAGTGTTGCGAATTCAAATTGCTTTGGAACACATCCTTCAAGCGGTTCCTCGCATCGCTCACCACAGCGATTGCAAATTACCGCCTGTAATACCTCTGCAGACCGCAGTTCCTGTTTGGTTTGTTTCATTATTGCCTCCTGTTTTACCGGATAGATATAACCACGAAGTATGGAGATACGGTTAGGCGGCAATCTGAAACGCGCACGTGCAGGACGGGGCACTAGATATCGCAAAGGCAGAGAGCGCCAAGCGGTTCAAGGCAGCTCCAGCAACGCACGAACGGTTCTGTTCGGTTAAGGACAAACACATGCAATTCAATCTTGGATTGCTCGCGCGCCGCGAGAGGCACGCCGCTTTCTCTACAGCCTTCGCTGCAATAGCCGTTCATTCTAATCGGTTCGTGGCATGCGGTGCATACCGGCAGACGGACTTGCGGGACATTTTTCCCCTGGCTCATGGTTTCTCCTCATGCGGAAGAAGCTACGACCAGCATAACGAATGACGGCCGTTACGTCAACGCGAACCAGGGCATTTCTGCTATAATTATTGTGTAATGCTCAGTTTTCTTTCCAAGAAGCAACTTACTATCATCCTTGCCGTCGTTGTCCTCTGCGCGGCAGGATATCTTTTTTATGCTATTTTAAAAATCAGGGAGAATCTTTCGATCATCAAGCCTACTTCGCAGGCACATCTCATCGCCCGCCCTCCCGCGCCTCCGCCGCCTCTGGCGATGGAAATACCCGCTCCCACCGTCTCATTTGAAATAAATAAAGGTAAAAAGCAGAATAGCGTTA
>JBGPNL010000062.1:0-6279 GCA_041487555.1 Minisyncoccia bacterium
ACTATATTGTGCCGCTCCAGATCGGGGCGCGCGACCTCGCGTTTCCTTTTTTGAACTCGCTTGGTTTCTGGCTCTATACTGCGGGCGCGATTTTCATAAATTTATTTTTCGTCTTTGGCGGGGATTTCGCCTCGGCCGGGTGGCTCTCGCTCCCGCCGCTCGCGGAGCTGCAGTACAGCCCGGGCACGGGCGTTGATTATTGGGTGTGGAGTTTGCAGATCTCGGGGCTTGGGACGCTCATCGGCGGCATCAATTTCATCGTGACGATTCTAAAGATGCGCGTTAGGGGCATGAAGCTTATGATGATGCCGATGTTTACCTGGACTTCTTTGTGCAGCATGGTGCTTGTGATCACGGCGTTTCCGGTGCTCACCGTCACCACGATGCTTCTCTGGCTCGACCGCTTTTTCGGCATGCATTTTTTCACGACGAGCTTCGGCGGCAATCCGATGCTCTACGTGAACCTCATCTGGATGTGGGGGCATCCGGAGGTTTATATTCTTGTGATTCCGGCATTCGGGATTTTTTCGGAAGTCGTCTCAACGTTCTCCGAAAAAAAACTCTACGGCTATGTTTCGATGGTCTGGGCCGCAATCGGCATTACGGCGCTTTCGTTTTTGGTCTGGCTGCACCACTTTTTCACCATGGGCGCGGGCGCGGACGTGAACGCCTTCTTCGGCATCATGACGGGCGTGATCGCGATTCCCACGAGCGTGCAGATGTTCAATTGGGTGATGACGATGTTCCGCGGGCGGATCCGCTTCACCACGCCCATGTACTACTTTTTAGGATTCATAAGCGTGTTCACGTTCGGCGGCATGGCGGGCGTTTTGCTTTCGATTCCGGGCGCGGACTTTGAGCTGCATAACAGTTTGTTCCTCGTGGCGCACTTCCACACGATGATCGTGAGCGGTGCTTTGTTCGGCATCTTCGCGGGGATGACGTATTGGTTCCCGAAATTCACGGGCTTCAAGCTGAACGAGAAGTGGGGCATCCGCGCGTTCTGGTTCTGGCTCGTGGGATTCTTCGTTTCCTTCGTCCCGCTCTATATTTTGGGTTTCATGGGTGCGACGCGCAGGCTCGACCACTACGATGCTTCGACCGGCTGGCAGCCGCTTTTCATAACCGCCGCCGTGGGCATTGGGATTATTTCTATCGGCGCGCTGCTGCAAGTTTGGCAGATTATCGTGAGCGTGAAAGAGCGCAAGCAGAATATGGACACGACAGGCGACCCGTGGAACGGCCGCACGCTCGAGTGGGCGACGCCTTCGCCTGTGCCGTTCTATAATTTCACTGTGGAGGCCGAGGCGCATTCCCGCGACGCGTGGTGGGAGATGAAGAAAATGACTAACGACAAACGACTAACGACAACGAAAAAATACGAGGATATCGAAATGTCCGCGAACACGGGAATGGCGATCTATCTTTCCGGGTTTATTTTCCTATTCGGTTTCGCGGCCGTGTGGCATATCATTTGGCTCATGATCGTGAGCCTTGTTGGTTCCATCGCCTGCGTAATCGTCCGTTCGTTCGACGAACACAAGGAATACATTTTGACCGCCGCCGAGGTTCAAAAATTTGAGAAATCATTACATGCGTCATCCTGAGCCCGCATGCGGGCGAAGGAACTCCATGGAGATTCTTCGCTAACGCTCAGAATGACAAATAATTTTATGAACGAACAAATACAACATAGCGAAGTAGAAGACAAAACCATATTCGGTTTCTGGGTCTATCTGATGACCGACCTGATTATTTTCGGGGTGCTTTTCGGCACGTACGCCGTGCTGCGGGGGAATACCTTCGGCGGGCCAACGGGTCGCGAGCTTTTCGATTTGAAGGGCGCGCTCGCGGAAACGCTTATCCTGCTTACTTCGAGTTTTACGTGTGGCATGATGATGCTTTCTGTATATGAGAATAAAAAGAATCGGACGATGTTTTGGATGGCGCTCACGTTTGCGCTCGGTATCGCCTTCCTTTCGCTCGAACTCAGCGAATTCTCCCGCTTTGTCGCGGATGGCAACAGCTGGCAGCGGAGCGCGTTCCTTTCCTCGTTCTTCACGCTCGTTGGCACGCACGGGCTGCACATCACGATCGGCCTTCTCTGGCTCGCCGTTGCCATGGTGCAGGTGTGGACACGCGGTCTCACGCCATTCATTACCTCAAAACTTATTCGCTTCAGCTTCTTCTGGCACTTCCTGGACGTCGTCTGGATTTTCATATTTACCGTAGTTTATCTTTTACCCCATGCGATATGAGACAAATGGCATCTAACATCTGACAAAAAAAGTAAAATAAAATATTAACCATGCACAAGGTAACACTTAAGCCATATATAGTTGGATTTATGGCGTCGCTTATATTGACACTCGCGGCATATTTCGCGGTTGTTGGTCAGTTGTTAGTAGGTCAGTTGTTAGTTGTTGTTATTCTCGCCCTTGCCGTGGCGCAGCTTTTTGTGCAAGCCTTCTTTTTCCTGCATCTCGGGGAGGAAATTGGCCCGCGCTGGAAACTTTGGGCTTTCATCTCGACGCTTGGCATCGTTCTTATCGTCGTCGTGGGCGCTATCTGGATCATGGGCCACCTGAACTACAATATGATGGCCTCGCCCACGGAGATGAACAAGTACATCAATAGCCAGGACGGACTTTAAAATTATGAATAAAAAAATCATTGAATCGGTTTCCGGAATAATCCATAAAGAATTATTTATTCTGATTGCGGAGATATTATTGCCGGCACTTTTGATCAACTTCGGGATTTCAGGAATAAGGAATGTTAATTATTTGAAAGATTTCGGCGTGCAAGCCGTGGGGCAAGTCTACGGGATGGGCGGCAACGGATGGATTACGGAATACGCAGAATTTACTGATGGTTCCGGCGTTTCTCATTCCATCATTACCGACCTTTTGTTCACGCCCTCAAAAAAGAACTATACCGTATTATACGATCCATCTAATCCGAGCAATGCAATCGTGGAGGGGAGTGAAACCCGGGCTTATCCGGCGATCGCATTAATTTTCGGTATTTTATTATTGCCGATTTCTCTTTATCGCATTTGGAAATTATTTTCGGATAAATTGAGGCGGAAGAGGGGTTCGTAATTATGATCAAAAAATATTACGAACTTACGAAACCCGGGCTTGTGTATGGGAACGCGATAGCGGTCATCGCGGGGTTCGCGCTCGCGTCGAGGGGCCTGCCTGCGCAGGCAGGCAATTTTAATTTCACCTTGTTCCTTCAAACGCTCGCGGGCATCTCGCTCGTCATGGCGTCGGGCTGCGTGTTCAATAATTATATCGACCGTGATATCGATGCCTTGATGGAGCGGACGAAGGACCGCGCGCTCGTTATCGGAGCCGTTTCGGGGCGGGGGACAATCGTATTCGGAACCTGCCTGGGAGTAGTTGGCTTTCTCGCGCTCGCAGTATGGACGAATCTGCTTACGGTAATCGTCGCGCTTACCGGATTCTTTTTCTATGTCCTCCTATACACCATCCTCTGGAAGCGCCGTTCGGTCTATGGAACGGTTATCGGGAGCGCTGCCGGAGCCGTGCCGCCGGTCGTGGGCTATGTGGCGGTGAGCAATAGCTTCGACGCGGGCGCGGCGATCTTGTTCTCTATTCTCGCCCTCTGGCAGATGCCGCATTTTTACGCGATCGCGATCCGACGGTTGGACGATTATCGGGCGGCGAAGATCCCGGTCTTGCCCGTCGTGCGTGGCGTTCGCCTTACGAAAGTAGCCATCTTGTTCTATATCATCGCTTTCATAATCGCTGCGGCGATGCTTGCCGTGTTGGGCTATGCGGGTAAAATGTATCTCGCGGTCGTGCTGACCATCGGGGTCATTTGGCTCGCGCTTGCTATCCGCGGATTTTGGATCGCGGACGACCAACGCTGGGCGCGCGGCATATTTCTTACCTCGCTTATCGTGCTCACTTTGCTTTGCGCTGTGATCATAGTCGGTGGATAATCCACGGCTTTGACAAATATGAAGGCCGCGCTCACAATACAAGCAGATTGTTTTTATTCATAGGGGAGATGCAGTGAAAAAAATTTACGAATTGCTTGGTTTGATCGGGATGGTCATCGTCCTCGTCGATTATTTCCTGGTGTCGAGCGGAAGGCTTTCCGCCCATGGCGCTCCGTATCAACTTATGAACCTCGCCGGCGCCGTGTGTCTTGTCGTGAACGCTTGCAGTAACCGCGTGTGGGCATTTCTCGTCCTGAATGCCGTTTGGGCTTATATCGCCTTGTATGCCCTGTACGCCATCGCTTCTCGCTAGCGATGTCAAGCCCCATGGCCTGGAATATCTCCGGGCCTTTTTATTTTAAGGGGGTCCGGCCCCGAAAATCCTTGCAAAATATAGCCTTATCGGCCTGTAATATATCCGAATATTGCCCGTATTATTTAAGGTCAAAGGTCGGTTACCTTGTTATAATTATGTAATATAAATTAATCAAAGAATCGGTCGATAAACGTAAAAATAAAAATAAATAATTAAAAATGAAAAAATTTATCGTTAGCTCGCTTGCTATGGTGATGTTCGTCGGCAGTTCGTTTGCGGCATCTGCGCAAACTACGTCAACGGCGGCCCAGTTGCAAGCCCTCATAGATACCTTGAAGCAGCAGATCGCGCAGTTACAGGCAAAAGTTGCAGTACAAACCCAGGCGACGGCGGATGTGCGAACCGCGGCACAAAACGTGCAAGGAACGCTCAGCCTCATCCGCCAGCTCCGGCAGGGGATGAGCGGTGATGACGTAAAAACATTGCAAACCATTCTCGCCGCCGATCCCGAAGTATTCCCCGAAGGGAAAATTACGGGCTTTTTCGGCCCGCTCACGGCAAGTGCGGTGAAGCGCTTCCAGAAAAAGCATGGGTTGTCACAGGTGGGCAATGTCGGTCCGCAGACGCTCGGGCAATTGAACAAAGAACTCGAAAATAATCCGCTCTCGCAGGAAAAAGATGAGCGGGGCGGAAATCGTACGTGCGCTATCGTTCCGCCTGGGCACTTGATCGCTCCCGGCTGGCTTAAGAAAAATGCTGCGCCGGTCATTCCCGCGTGCCAGACGCTTCCTCCGGGAATCGCCATGCAGCTTGGGCTTACCACTTCGACGCCGCCCGGCCATCCCGGCCCGACTTCTACCGATACCACTGCGCCTCTTCTCTCGGCGGTAACGGCAACTGGGACGGCCGCGAATTCCGCAACGATCACGTGGACCACGAACGAACTTTCGGATAGCGTCGTCTGGTACAGCACCTCGACGCCGGTTTCGGCGACGGGTACGACACCGATGGTTTCGTCCGTGAGCCTCGTCTTGGGCCATAGCATTACGCTTATCGGGCTTCAGGCCGCGACCGCTTACCACTTCGTCGTTACCTCAAAGGATGCGACTGGCAACATCGCACTCTCCGGCGAAACTACCTTTACCACGCTTGCCGCGCCCGTTGTGCCCGACACGACCGCGCCGGTCATCTCAGGAGTGGCGGTAGTCACGAGCACCTTCAATTCAGCCGTGATCAACTGGAATACGGACGAAGTTTCGGATAGCACCGTCTGGTACAGTGTCTCTAACCCGGTTTCGGCGACGGGCACCACGGCTTCGGCGACTTCCGCTTCGCTCGTTACGGGTCATAGCGTTACGGTAAATGGCTTGAACGCTTCGACGACGTACTACTTCGTCGTAACTTCGAAGGACGCGTCGGCAAATCTCGCGACCTCCGCGCAGTTCTCGTTTAACACGCAGGTGGCTCCGGATACCACGGCTCCCGCTCTCTCCGCGATTTCCGCGACGAGCATTTCTTCAAGTTCGGCTAGTATAGTCTGGACTACGAATGAATTGGCGACGAGCAAAGTCTGGTACAGCACCTCGACGCCGGTTTCGGCGACGGGTACGACACCGATAGTTTCATCGGCCAGCCTTGTGCTGAGCCATGATCTTATGCTCTCCGGCTTGAACGCTTCGACGACGTACTACTTCGTGGTAGAGTCGAGCGATGCCGCAGGGAACAGGTCAGTCGGTTCCGAAGTGTCGTTCACTACGACGCAGTAGGAGCAACCGTTCCTGTTTTGAAAATGAAGCCCCCACAAAGGGGGCTTCATTTATGTCAATAAAAAAAACGGCACGATATCTCGTGCCGCAGGGGCTATCTCTTTTTCTTTTTTTGTTTTGGCGCTGAGCCTGGATCGTTTATGGGACCGATGCCGAAATCCCAGAAGACGACGTTCAGCTTATCGCCCGGCAGGATCCATGCCACGACATATTCTCCCGGCGTG
>JBGPNL010000063.1:0-6264 GCA_041487555.1 Minisyncoccia bacterium
AAAAAGATCATGCTCGCCGTGCCGACCTATGGCTACCAGTACGAAGTTACTTGGGCGAACGGGGTAACGACTTATAAGCGTTTGAGGAGTGAGACATTTATGCAAGCAATGAATCTTGGAGATACCGTAAATACCGCTCCCACGCGGAACAGCGCGGGCGAATTAAGCTTTGTGTTCGCATCGAGCACCGCGATTGATGTTTCCCCTGGACTTATGTACAACGTAAATTCTACGACCAGCCCCCCGCTTTTTACTACCTCAACCACGGGCGCCACGCCCACCACGCGTTTCGTTTCCTTCAGCGATGCGGGATCGATAAACGACAAGATAAAATTGGCAAAGAAATACGGCTTGCGCGGAGTGGTGTTCTTTAAGATGGACGGCGAGACTGATCCGGGGATCTGGGAGGAATTGAAATAGATATTAAGTTATTGGGTTATTGGGTTAATAAGTTATTGTGGAGACTCCTTAATAACTAAAATAACATAATAACTCAATTACGGGAGAGCATACCGGCCGGGGACACCCGTTGGTGCGTGGATTTATTGTCGGTATTACCACTTTCATCGGAGGCATTTTGCACACGCTTCCCTTCCTTATCCAAAATCTGCAAACGGCCCTCTATCTCGCCTATTTCGTCGTCGGCATTGAACTTATCGCGATCGCCTATATTCGCTATCGTTACTTCAAAATGCACTTTCTGATTTCTGCCGTGCAGGTTGTCTTTGGCGGACTTCTGGTATTCGCCGCGGGATTTTTGATCGGAAGTTCGTAAGCGCCGGAAATATTCTAGGTGAATCTCATCATCTCCTGCTTCCGTTTCTCTCTTCGTTTTTGATACGACTCGAGCCTCGCTTCTATAAGCGGGAGATTTGCCCGGTCTCCATTCCCAGATTTGATCTCCGCGAGTTTTTCTTCTTCCCCTTTTATCTTGAGATCAAGGGTTTTTATATCCACGCGTAATTTCTTATATGGAGTCGGTTGATTTTCCGGATCCAGCGGATCGTTTTCGGGTGGCATCTCATTGGGATCCGACCATACTTCGGAGTCTTTCATGATATATAGGGTAAATCGACTAGCGCCAATTGTCGAGCCAATTGGTTCTAATTTGCCGGCCGTTCTTCGATAATGATCGGCGCGTGATTGAATTCGCGGTTCGCGAGATATCCGAGGCCGAAGCTCAGGGCGGCAACGAGGCAAATAATCAAGCTTAGCGCCACTTCTTTCTTATGAAAAGCAATCCACTCTTTTATTGTTTGCATGAATTTCTAATTGATCTAATTGAACTAATTTCTAATCAATAACCAATAAACAATACTTTAAAAACTATTTTAACTTATTGTTAATAGCATTGAAAATAAGGTTTAATTCCTTCGCTTCCTGCCACAACTTCTTCGCTTCGTCTTCCAATCCTGGCACGGAAAACCGCGATCATTCTTAGCCAATGTTTCGTTTCCCTTGCTTCTTTTTTGCAAATGCCAATTTTGTGCCTGAAGTCTTTCTTCGACTCGGCATCATCGGCTTCGCAATAATTAGCGCCGACGCTTGTCCCGGACGCAACAAATTGGCTTATAAGCGGTGCCATTACCGTGTTTTTGGGAATTTTGTTAGCAAAATGAATTACTTGTTCACCAAATATTGCAGTTCTTTCTTCGAGATCAAATGTTTTAGTATTTGAATCATTACTCATTTTTTAGGTCAATTAGAAATTAGATTAATTAGAGATTTAAGTAAGATTCCCATTTTTCGTACAGCGCTTTCGTGGCGCGCAGGTCGCCGACGTTATATTTCGCGATCTCGAGAAATTTCTTTTCTTTGAAGAGCCGGCCAACATCATCGCCCGTTACGCCGCTGGCCTTCGGACTCTCGATGCCGAACGCACGGGTCCAGAGATGCAGGCTTCCCTTCCGGCGCGTCGCGCCATAGAACGTAAGCACGTCCTGGAGGTCGAGATGGAAGGCGTCGCTCGTGCGCTGCTGGTACGGGTATCTGCCCTGCATCAGGTCTTTCGAGGGGCGGATGCCGTGGATCGCCGAACGAGTCATCAAAAACGGCATATCGAATCCCCTCCCATTGAAGGTGATGAACACCTCATAATGTTTCGCCCCCTCCCAAAATTTTTCGAGCATTGCCTTTTCGGACATCGGCTTGAAGGTCATATTGCCCTCTTTGGACCCCTTCAATTTTTCGCCCGGTGCCTGGAAATAGACCACGCCCTCGTCTTTGTAGTAATCCAAAACGCCGATCGCCACCACCTCTCCTGTGAGCGGCGAAAAGCCGAGGCCATTCTTTAGGTCTTCAAGCGCGAGCTTATATTCTTCTTCATCCGCCGATTCCTTCTTGATCCAGCGCGTCAAAGATTCCTGGGTCGCGTGATCCAGAGCGTTAAAATCCTCTCCCACGGTTTCAATATCAATTATTAATTTCTGTTGGTTTGACATTTTATTGACTATAGCATAGAATTTCTAATCATGAAGGAAAACAACAAGGAATTGCCGGTGGGAGAGCCGTTTCCTCCGGATGAAATTGAGAGAAGGCTTCGGGAGCTCAAGGAGATATGGGTGAAGAAGGGTTCGGGGGCTAATCCCGATTACGATCGGCTCATGAAAGAACTCACCGACCACAGCGATTTTGAGAATCCAAATGAAGTTCAAGAAACCTTCACAGGGCTTGCAACCGAAGACGAGTCATAATATACTAACCTACGTAAGATAAAATAATTATAAAGTCATGAGACGAGCGATTATGGCTATCCCGCCAGGGCGGGATGCCATAAATTTCTAAATTCGCTTCGCTCATTAATAAATTTATGGCACATACTAAAGCAATAGGATCAACTAAGTTAGGGCGAGATTCGATCTCGAAGCGTTTGGGCGTGAAGCTCCAGAACGGCCAGAAGGTTTCGGTCGGCGAAATTATCATCCGCCAGCGGGGCACGAAATATAGGCCTGGAGCAAATGTCCGCCGCGCGGCCGACGATACTCTTTTTGCTGGAAAAACCGGCGTGGTGAAGTTTTCAACGAAGATGAGGACTCGTTTTGACGGCAATCGTCGCAGAGCGACTTTTGTGGCAGTGGTTTAGCTAGAGCATGGCCAGGGATAGCAAGGCATAGCGCTCGAAATCAAAATGGTTTCGAGCGTTTAGTTTTTAACTCCGGAGCTTAAGATGGCGAGTTCGTATTTACCATGCCCGAGCTAAGCCCGGCTATCTAGCTGCTTTCACCGCAATCTTTAGTTCCCCCTCCGCTCCGTTCTTGAAGCGGATTTTTATTTTCTTCTCGCCAAGTTCTTTGATTGGGCGTTCGAGATCGATCTCCACCCGTTCTTTCGTAATAAGGCCAGTGTCGCGTATCGCGCCGAGGATCATTTCTTTCGTTACCGAGCCGAATACCGCGCCCGATTTATCGGCTTTGATATTGAATTCGATTGTCCGGTCTTTTATCGCACGCAAAAGCCCTTCGACATGCTTCTTGAAAACGATCTCGTCTTCATTGAGTTTTTTCTTAAGGTGGTCGGCTTCTTTTAGGGCATCCGCGGTTGCCTGCTTGGCGAAGCCGTTCGGGAATAAAAAATTGCGGGCGTAACCGTCGCTCACGTCTTTTATGTCGTGGCGCCTGCCAACGCCCTTTACGTCCTGGAGGAAAATAACTTTCATAATATATCGCGATTCGAATCTACGAATGCATTCGAATACCACGAATTGAATTTAAATTATCATTTGTGGAATTCGGATGTAGTTCGAGGCATCGTGTCGCTATTTATTAATCTCCATTTTTAAAACCTCGACCGCTTTATCGAGCTGCGGGTCGCGTTTTTTCGCAAAATCGTCTTCCGTCATTTTAACTTCTATATCAGGCTTCAGGCCGCCGTTCTCGAGCACCGTCCCGCTCGGTAGAACCCAGTGTGCGATAGTTATTTTCAAGGAAGAGCCGTCGTTCAGATCCTCGAGCTGTTGCACCGTCCCTTTTCCGAAGCTTGTTTCGCCCACGAGTTTGATATCTTTCCTTTCGTCTCGGAGCGCGCCGGCAAGAATTTCCGAGGCGGAGGCCGAACCTTTATTCATGAGTACTACGACCGGGAATTTTACGAGCGCCGCGTTCCCGTCAGCCTTGAAGTCCTGGAGGATCTGATTATCGCGTCCCTGTTCACTGACAACCGGCGTGCCCTTGGGCAAGAACCAGCCGGCGAGATCGACAGCCACTTCCAAATATCCTCCCGGATCGTCGCGCAGGTCCAAAACGAGCCCCTTACTGCCATTGTTCAGCGCCACATTCATCGCTTCCCAGAACTGCTGATCGGCGTTGCCATTGAAGCCGTGCAGCGAGAGATGCGTTATGTTGCCATTGATCGTCGATACATCGATTGTGGGTATTATGATTGTTGCGCGGACGATTTTGAAATCCCTGGGTTTATCCCATCCATCACGGTAAATATTCAAGGTGACCGTCGTGCCCTCGGGCCCGCGTATTTCGTCCACGGCTTTTTCGACAGTAATGCCGTCCGTGGAACTGCCGTTGATCGCGAGTACGGCGTCCGAGGCAAGGAGACCCGCTTTTTCTGCGGGCGTACTTTTAAGCGGCGCGATGATCACGAGCTGGCTGCCTTTCGTGCCGAGTTCCGCTCCGATGCCGCCAAAATTTCCCTGCACGTCCTGCTGGAATTTTTGATTGTCTTGCGGGGCGAAAAATTCGGTATACGGATCCCCTAATGAATTTACGAGGCCGTTGATGGCGCCCTGCACTTTTGTTTCATTCGAAACATTTTTATCGCGCAGATAGAGATCGTTCAAGGCGTGCCATGCTTGCCAGAACGTGCCGAAGTCGGCAGACGTACCCGATGCGTCCTGCATATTTTCCACGCCCTGGACCAGGATCGTCTTCGGGAATTTGGTTCCTGCCGCAAAGCCGACATACATGCCGACGGATATCAAGGATACGGCGCAAACGATGATCAAAAAACCAACAAAAAGCTTTTGCTTTTCCATCCCGTTAGAAGCAGATCGCGACCAACGCGAATCTGAAAATTATTTTATGGTAGTGATTGTTCATGGGTGCTATAGTATGTTATTTGCAAAGCAATCGTGGCTTCTAACGGGATCCATTCCACTTATATTATCAGAAATACTGGTTTAAATCAAAATGGCGTTCACAAAAACCCGCTTTTCGCTTATACTGTAAAGCGATGAATCCCGTTAGAGATGCTCATCTATGTTCTATATCTATGTGCTGCAAAACAAGGATAAGCGATGGTATACTGGTTATACGCAGGATTTACGGAAACGCTTTAACGAGCATAACAGCGGAAAATCGAAGTATACCGAATATCACGGTCCGTATGGATTAATTTACTACGAAGCTTGCCTGGAAGAAGCTGACGCAAAGTCGAGAGAAAAATATTTAAAATCTGGCATGGGTAAGCGCTACCTCAAAAATCGGTTAAAGCGTTTCCTATCTCTAACGGGATGAAGCTTGAAAAGGATTACCTTGAAGAGTTGAAGCGCCGGGCGAAGCAGTCGAAGGTCTATAATAAATATCAGCTTATCGGGCTCCAGATAGCGGAGACGCTCGGTGACCGGGAGCACAAGTCGCTTTATATACGGCTTGCGAAAAACGGCAATACGGCCAAGCTCCTCTGGCTTGCGGCAGATGTTGCCGACCGCCGCGGCGTGAAGAACAGAGGCGCATACTTCATGGCGCTCCTCAAAGGATCGGACGCCTTCAAGACGAAGACCCCGAAAAAAAAAGAAAAGACGAAGAAGCGGAATCTCGCAAAAGCGAAAAGAGCCAGGTCATTATTTCCAAATTTAACAAAATAACAAACAGAGCATGGCGGGAGCGATTGTTACCATTTCCAATAAAAAAGACGAAAGGTTTCTCCGACAGAAAACGGAGCTTTTTGATTTCAAAAAATTCAGCAAGAAAGAGATCGCCGAACTGGTGACGCGGATGCACAAGGAAATGCGGATTGCCCAAGGCATTGGTCTTTCAGCAAACCAGATCGGGCTTACTTTCAGGGTATTCGTCGCAGAGGTGCCTGATTCAAAGGGCGGTTTGAAGTTCTATGCCGTTTTTAACCCAAAGATAGAAAAGGTGTCGAGCGAAAAGGTTCCTTTTGAAGAAGGATGCCTGAGCGTTCCCCTTACCTATGGCACCGTCGACCGGCCGGAACGGATTACGCTCGTGGGCTTCGACAAATTTGGAAAGTCCCTCAAAATAAAAGCGTGGGGCCTACTTGCGCGCGTGTTCCAGCACGAGATGGATCATC
>JBGPNL010000064.1:0-6215 GCA_041487555.1 Minisyncoccia bacterium
ATCTGCTGGCTTATTAAACATGTCGTTTAACGGCAAATCATCCGGGGAAAGGGGTGTTTTGGGCGGTCCTTCGGCGAACGTTGCGCTTACCGAAGAAGATCCCGTTTCCCGGGCATCGGCTTTCGGCGCGGCCCCGGTAGTGCTCAGTTATGTATCGGATAATACCATTTCCCAGGTCAATTTACCCGACGATTTCGGAGTATTGGCGGAACTCACCGACCCGGGGCAGCCGATCGGACCCGTATTTTCGCGGGAAAGCTTAATTGCCTATAAAATTCAGAAGGGAGATACGCTCTCCGGGATCGCAGCTTACTTCGGAATTTCGCTTGATACTATTATCGCCGCGAACCCCTCGATCCGCGGCAAACTCCTGAAGGTCGGCGATACGCTGAATATTCTTCCTACCTCTGGCATCGTCTATCGGGCCAAGGATGGCGATACTCTTGAATCCATCGCCGACTATTTCAATATTCCGGCAGAGAAGATAGCCCAATTCAATAAATCGGTGAATTTTGCCACATTGGGCGCCGGTGTTTCGCTCGTTATCCCGGGCGCGAAAACAGCCTTCGCCTCGAGCCAGCTGAATTCGTTGCCCAACTTCAATTCGAGTTTCATAAAACCAACCGACGGATTAAACTTCGGGCAGCTTCATCCGCACAATGCAGTCGATATCGCGAATAACTGCGGTATGCCCGTCGTCGCCTCCGCCGACGGACTCGTGGTGCCCGATGACAGTTTTGGTGATGGCCACGGGAGTTGGAATGGAGGTTACGGAGAGTTCGTACTCATTGAGCATCCGTTCGGCGACAGTGTGCGTACGCGCTACGCGCACCTTGATAAAATTTTGGTTGACATCGGTGATTATGTAAAACAGGGCCAGGAGATCGGGCTTGTAGGGAATACCGGGCACGTTGACGGCGCTACCGGCTGCCACGTGCATTTCGAAGTGCTCGGCGCGCAGAATCCGTTCGCGAAGTCGTAATCCAAACGGCCGCATAAGCGGCCGTTAATCGTTTAATTTTTTCATAGTTAATATTGATGAAATCAAAAATATGGCGAATTGTATTTTGGGCCTTTATAGGTTTAACTACCCTATTCCTCTTGGAATTAATTATAGGTTTAGCCGTAAGTTTCTGGCTTGTTAGACCGTAACCGTCCGTGATTACGCACGCTTTTTATATTTCCTCCCTTAGTCGATAACTAAATGCCTCAGCAAGGTGCTCGGTCGAAACCCTTTCCTTTTCCTCGAGATCGGCAATCGTGAGCGCGGTTTTGAGCAATCGATAATAGCCTCGGGGCGAGAGCCGTGATTTATCGAGCGTTGCAAGGAATTCTTCTGCTCCAGTTTCGAACTTTACCATCTCTTCCGTTTGGCGTGAGCTCATTTCTGAGTTCGTTTTAATTTTGAGTTTATTAAATCTTTCCGCTTGGATTTTCCGCGCATGCTCAACATGCGTTTTAATGCCGGGGCTCATCTGTACCACCTCTTTGTTTTCCCGAAGGTCCGCGATCTTCACGCGCTGTACTTTTATTTGGAGGTCGATCCTATCGAGCAACGGCCCCGAGATCTTTTTTTGATAGCGGATCACTTCATACGCGCCGCAGCGGCATTCTTTTTCAGGATCGCCGTAATAGCCGCAGGGGCAGGGATTCATCGCGGCGACGAGTGAAAACTTCGCGGGAAATATCAGGCTCGATTTTGCGCGCGCGACATGCACCGTCCCCGACTCCATCGGCTGGCGTAGTGCCTCTAAAATATTTTTTTGGAATTCCGGCACTTCATCGAGGAAAAGAATACCGCGATGTGCGAGACTGATCTCACCGGGCTTGGGATCCGAACCGCCGCCTATCACGGCTACAACCGATGCGGTCTGATGCGGCGCGCGGAAAGGGCGGTCGCGCATGAGGCCGCGAGGAGCAAGCCCGGCCGCGCTATAAATTTTTGTGATCTCGATCGCTTCCTCCAGAGAAAGCTTCGGGAGAATTCCGACGAGCGCTTGCGCGAGAAGACTCTTTCCCACCCCCGGCGGGCCGATCATGAGGAGATTGTGCCCGCCTGCCGCCGCGATGGTGAGCGCTCGCTTCGCATTCTCCTGCGATTTTATTTCTGAAAAATCCGGGGCAAGCGTTTCGTGTGCCACGACCGGATTAAAGAATTCCTGCAGAATTTCCTTCCTTCCTTCGAGAAAATCTATTGCATCCTGTAGGGTTTCGATCGGTATAACTTTGACGCTCGTAATGACCGCCGCTTCATTTGCGTTTTGCTTTGGCAAAAGCAGATATTCGAATCCATGTTTTTCAGCCATTTCGGCGATGTTCAAGGCGCCGTTTACGGGACGGAGTCTGCCATCGAGCGCAAGTTCGCCGACAAACATTTTATTTTTCGCATCGAATTCCTTGACCTGTTGCGTCGCCAAAAGATAACCAAGCGCGATTGCAAGATCATATTGCGAGCCAGTTTTTTTCACATCCGCCGGCGCAAGATTAATCGTGATCTTTCTATTTTCCCTGTTGGGCGGTTTCACCCCGGAATTTTTAAGGGCCGAATTCACCCTTTCTTTTGCTTCATTTAGGGCTTTATCGGCGAGGCCTACGATGTTAAAAGCATGTAAGCCAACGTTTAAATCAACTTCTACTTCGATGAGTTTTGCTTTAATACCCTCCAGTTCGGCGGAATAAACGCGGGCAAGATTTTTTATCATTGCCCATAGTATGGGTGATGATAGGTAAAATCTTTATAAGGTAAAAGTAAAATTTTTATAAAGAAATTATGCTTTACGACTCAGAACATAAGCAAAATCAGCCCTACGCGCACGCAAGGCCTCTTCAGCTTGTTTTCAAGGAGTGGTCGAAGTCGGGAGCTGTCCGCTGAGTGAATTCAATTGGTTCATCAAGGTTTGTATGTCCTGGAGCGACATATTCGGATTAGCCGTGAGCTGGTCCTGGATGCTTTGCAAAGAGCCGAGTGATCCTTGGAGCGGAGCCGTCGATGACGGAAGACTTGTGGCCATTTGACCCTCGATTTGATTAAGCTGGTTCGAGATGCTTTGTATATCCTGGATCGACATGTTCGGATTTGTGCTCAATTGGCTCTGTAAATTTTGCAGGAGAGTAATTTGATCTTGGTATTGCTGCGGTATCGCGTTTGGCGGAATCGAACTTGGCGGGATGGAAGGGATTGATCCCGGTGTAAGTCCGGATGGAATTTCGCCGGGCACGAAAGATGGATTTGTCGGGAGGGAGGGCTGTCCCCCGCTTTGCCCGCCGAACGTAAGCGAATTTAATTTAGCCTGGAGATTGTTGATTTGATCTTGTAGCGCTTGCATTCCCGATGTCGAAGCCGAAGGAGCATTTTTCATTGCAGCCAATTGCGCGCGTAGATCATCTACTTGCTGCTGGAGATTTTGGATTTTCGACAATATCGAGGAAGAATTAGAAGCAAGCTCATTGAGCTTGCTTCGTGTTATTGGCCCGACTTCACCGATCGCGTCGATTCCATATTTTGTTTGAAAATTTTTTACGCCAGCTTCTGTAAGCGGACCGAAATAGCCGGTTACCGGACCATTATATACGTTTTGATCACGTAAAAAAATTTGCAGATTTTGTATCTCGATTCCGCGAAAACCTACTGCAAGATGGTTTACAAATGTAAAATTAGTATCGGCCGATGCAAGGCCCGAAACCATAAAAGATGCAATTGTGGTGAACGCTATTGAACGTCGGGCGAATCTTTGGATATCTTTTTGAACCATTTGGATAAAATTCTTAAAAAACAATCATCTACTTTTTTATCATATCCTATTCCGCTTTCTTTTTACAGTTTTTACAAAAACGAGATTCCGGGACAACTTTAAGAACTTCTTCATCGATCTTTTTTCCACACCGTTCGCATATCCCGTATTTCCCCGTTCTTATTTTATTGAGTGCGGCATCTATCTCGTTAATGCGTTCTTTGAGGTCCTGGGCTTCGGCGAGATGATTCCCGATACTTTCGGCTTCGTTCGATTCTTCGTCCGAATGGTCCAAATCAGAGCCAAAATCCTCAACACTTTCATCTTTTTTGACTGTCGCAAGAAGTCCGGTGCGCTCCCCTTCCAGTTTCCTTTTGATCTCCTCAAGATTTATAGTATTCATGTGTTTATTGCTTTAAGGGTATTGTTTAATCGGTCGCGAGTCAAAGTGCATAATTGCATGATCGGCCAGATCGATCGATGCGCGGATGGATATTCTAGGGTAATTCTGTGATATGCAAAGATATGCATTCATAAGAACAAACACGCATCAAACAATCCGGCAATCCGGCAAATAGGTCGGAAATCAGGCAAATACGGATTTATTCAAAATAAATAGGCATGCTTAACAAACTATTTTGTTTGTCGGATATCAGATAATGGAAATATAGCTTATCGAATAACCCCGCAGAATATAGGTTTTAATAATAACGAACTATAAAATCAGATTTCTATCAGAATATGTGAATAAAACATGTTTGTCGACAAACAGTGCCCTATGATTTATCAATCTCTATATTATTCTAAGTTTGCAAAATAACATGTTTTTGATTTAGTATACATATTATGGCTAATAAAACTGGTAATATTTCGCTCGGCAAGAGCGGAGAAGATCTAGCCTGCGCACATCTTATCAAGAATGGATATAGAATCCTATATCGTAACCATAGGGAAGGATCGGACGAAATCGACATTGTGGCGAAGAAAAAGGACAATACCCTGATCTTTGTCGAGGTTAAAACGTTTGCCGACAAACAATTTGTCCGACCAGGACTTATTCCGGAGGATAATATGACAGATGCAAAAATAGCTAAATTAAAGCGAGGATGTCAGATGTTTGTCGCCAAACATCCCGATCTTGTCCACAACGAAAAGGGATGGCAAATCGATGTGCTGGCATTGACAATAAATGGGAATAATTATATAATAAATCATTACGAAAATATTTAGCGACATGATTTCATAATAAATATTAATTATCATTAATCCCCCTGTCCCATTTTTGCTATTGACTTTTCTCCGATATCAAATATAATCTAATTATTAACATCCGCTTTTTAAAGCGGGTGTTTTCATAAAAACCCATGATAAATCTTAAAGAACTTTCGAGAGCGTTGAAGCAGGTTGCGGAGGAAAAAGGTCTCCAGCCGGAAAAGGTCATCGAAGCGATCGAATCTTCGATTGCCGCGGCATATAAAAAAGAATACGGCGAGCGGGGAGAGATCGTGAAGGCGAAGCTCGATATGAAAACGGGCGAATTGAAATTTTGGCAGCTAAAGACCGTAGTCGACGAGACGACGGTACGCTTTGTCGAAGAAGGATCGGAAGAAGAGATGGCGGAAATGGAAAAAAATAAGAAACCGGCAATGATGCAGGAATCGGACGAACTGAAATTGCCGCGCTTCAATCCGGAGAGGCATATCACACTCGATGAGGCGAAAAAAATAAAAAAAGGAATTGCGCTGGGCGACGAGCTTACCTTCCCGCTCGAAACACATGAAGATTTCGGTAGAATCGCTGCGCAAACGGCGAAACAAGTAATTTTGCAAAAACTCCGCGAATCGGAACGGGACTCCATCCTTTCCGAGTGGCGCGATAAAGAAGGACAAATCGTGAGCGGTCTCGTGCAGCGGTTTGATCGTGGACACGTCTATATCGATCTGTCGCGCACGATCGGCGTGATGTTTTCGAATGAATCGATTCCAGGAGAGCATTATCGCGTCGGCGAGCGACTCCGTTTTTTGGTGCTTGCGGTGCAGGAAGATGCACGATTGCCGGGAATCATCCTCTCGCGTTCACACCCGAACTTTGTGAAGGAACTTTTCAAGATGGAAGTTCCCGAATTGGCCGAAGGAGTGGTGGAAATCAAATCGATTGCGCGCGAGCCGGGCAATCGAACAAAGCTTGGTGTGATCTCGAAATCCGACGGCGTGGATCCCGTGGGAGCATTGGTTGGCCAGCGGGGGACGCGCGTGATGGCAGTGAATAATGAATTGGGCCAGGAAAAGATCGATATTATTGAGTATTCCGATGATCCGGAAAAATTCATTTCGAATTCGCTCTCGCCGGCCAAGGTGCACACCGTAGAGATCCTTCCGCGCCGTGAAGCGCGGGTATATGTTCCCGAAGATCAGTTGAGCCTTGCGATTGGCAAGGGTGGGCAAAATGTCCGTTTGGCAGCAAGGCTTACCGGCTGGAAGATCG
>JBGPNL010000065.1:0-6193 GCA_041487555.1 Minisyncoccia bacterium
CGATGACTGAATACAATCGCTGCCGCAAAGATGAGGATCAAAATGACAGCGTACAATGTCGCCATAACGATCCAAATCCTCCAGGTAAACGCCCACCATATTCCAAGGATGCTCAAATTGGGATTTTTGTCGGTCATCTCCTTGAATGTGGGATTGAATTTCCTCCAAAAACTCTTCTTTTCTTCCATGATCTTAAAATGATATCTGGGCGACCTTTAGAGATTCAGTATACCAAAAATGCCGCGCAGTGCGCGGCATTTTTGAGTTGTTGCAAAGCAACGCAACTATTCCACCGACACCGTTGCACCCGCAGCTTCCAATTTCTTCTTGATCTCCGCTGCCTCTTCTTTCTTTACGTTCTCTTTCACGGTCTTCGGCGCGGCTTCCACGAGATCCTTTGCCTCCTTGAGGCCGAGGGTGGTTACTTCGCGGACCGCTTTGATCACGTTCAATTTCTGAGCGCCTGCGGCCTTCAAAACGACATTCCACGTATCTTTCTCTTCAGCCGCAGCAGCTGCGCCGCCACCGGCCGGAGCGGCCATCGCCGCAGCCGAGATGCCGAATTTTTCTTCGAGCGTCTTCACGAGCTCAGCGAGCTCGACTACCGTCAATGCTTCGATCTTTGAGATTAAATCCTGATGTTTTTCCATTGTTATGTAACGCGATTCGAATCTACGAATTCATGCGAATGCCGCGAATATGATTTTCAATTCGAGGTATTCGGATGTAATTTGAGGCATTCGTGTCGCTTTTTTAATTTATTTAGTTTGTTTCGACTTTTGATCCAACACATATAAGAACGAGCGAATGGGAGCGGTGAGCATTCCCAGGAGCTGCGCCAAGAGCACTTCGCGCGGCGGGAGCTTGCCGATAAAGACGATCTCCGACGGCTCGATGAATTTCTTGTTCGTGAGATCGTATCCGCCCAAAATGTGCTTTACCCACATATCCTTTGCGCCACCCTCGGGAACTTCGATGGAGGCGAACAGCTTATAGACCGGAATGCTGATCTTCTCGACATTGGCTTCCGAAAATACGGTGCCGACCGACAGCTTGAACTGCCGCACGTCGAAATCGATCTTCTTTTCCTTGAACAATACGTTCAACAGGCGTTTTTTGATGACGAGGAAGTTCGCGCCGACAGTCTTCAATTCTTTGCGGAGTTTCACGAGATTTTTCGTGGGCAGATTCGTGAAGTCCGTGAATACCAAAACCTGCGCCTTCTCGAGAAGCTCTTTCCCCTTCTTTAATTCCTCTTGTTTCTGTACTTTTGTTTTCATTTTTATAACGCGATTCGAATCTACAAATACATCCGAATACCACGAATAGAATTGCTTGTTATTCGGGGAATTCGAATGTAATTCGGAACATTCGTGTCGCTTTCTAAAAAAATACGACCTTTGCATTCCGCAGGTCGCGATAATCTCTGACCCGCTGTAAGCAAGGTCGAAGCGTTATCCTCGGCAGGCTCCATTGCTGGATTTCAGGGTCCTTGCGGACACCACCGGCTGTCTTTGGAATGATTAGGTATAGCTTAGGCGATAACCCGGGGCCCGTCAAGGGCTCGATTTTCCATAGAGAATCTACGCTTGGGTAAAATCGTATCCGATTCCCTCTCCTGATATACTATTGCTATGCGACCAATGCTTTCACGCCTATCTCGCGGGGCTATTCTAAAAATCACCGCCGCGGGGTTTTTTTTGATAATCCTCGCGGCCTATCCGCTTGAAGCGCGCCTCAAGGCGCTATACGCGAAACAGCTTTCGCAGGCGATCTTCGACCGCAATGGCGAACGGATCGCTCTCTTACCCAACTATCGCGGATATTATGCGGAGGATATCGGAGCGGTGCCGGAAAACGTTAAAAAAATATTATTAGAGAAAGAAGACCGTTTTTTTTATTATCACCCCGGCGTGAATCCGGTGAGTATTCTGCGCGACGGCGTTCAATGGATCTTCTCTTCCAAGTTCCTAGGCTCGAGCACGCTGACCCAGCAACTCGTGAAAAATCTTCTCGGGAACGAGAACCGGAGGACAATCGGCAACAAGATCATCGAAACATTTTACGCGCTTGCGCTCGAACTCTACGCCCCAAAAGACCAAATCCTTACCATGTACGCGAACTCGGCCTATCTTGGGAATCAAATGCAGGGAATGAAAGAAGCGAGCCATTATTATTACGCGCGGGCGCCGGAAGCCCTAAATGACGGGCAAGTGCTCACACTCGTAACGACGTTAAGCAATCCTTCGGCCCGCTATCCGGGCACCGCTTCAAACAAAAGGCTCACCGCTCTCCTCGCCGATACGTTCAATATCGAAAAAAATCCGGACGGAGCGCGGAACAACGAGCCGATCGAAGCGACATCGTACGCCGCGAAAACCGATACCTCTTTTGAGATCGGGACGCTTGACGATGGATGCAGCGGGACTTGCACGCTCACCGTCGACAGCTCGCTCACTGAGTCTCTCCGGCATATGCTCGCCGGACATCTCGCATCGCCTTCGTTCGGCGATGTAGACAACGGAGCTATCGTGGTCGTGAAGCTTTCTCACGACGAGAGCCCGAACCAGTTGCTCGCGATCGTAGGCACTCCCGACCCTTCCGCTCTTTCCCGGGGACAACAAATCGATATGGCGATCGAGCCGCGCCCGATCGGATCGACCGCGAAACCGTTCATTTATGCGAAGGCATTCGAAAAAGGCGCGCGCCCGTATACGCTCGTCGACGACCGCGAATATAAATATGAGATCGGAACGGGGTTTCCGTTGTATCCCAAAAATTTCGACGGGGAATATCGCGGCATTGTAAGCATGCACCAAGCGCTTTCGAACAGCCTGAACGTGCCGACCGTACGCACGCTCGATTTCGTCGGCGTAAACAATTTCAATACATTCCTTTCGGATACCCTGGCCTTCACCCCGCGACAGGATCTCTCGAATTATGAACTTGGCATCGCGCTCGGCGGGCTTGAAATGGATCCGCTTGCGCTCGCCTACTATCTCACGATCTTTCCGGACGAAGGACTCTTGAAGCCGCTTCAGATCACAACCGCGCCGGCACCGAGGTACCTTAAGCCGCCCATGACCGCTCCTCTTGCGTCGCCGAAACAAGTTATCGACCCCTCATTCATAAAGCTCGTGAACGGAATACTGTCCGACCGGGCAACAGGCGTGGATCAGTTCGGCCTCAAGAGTAATTTGAACCTCACGCAATCGAATTACGCGGTGAAGACCGGAACAAGCTACGACTATCACGATTCCTGGACCGTGGGATACACGCCTGAT
The DNA here is from genome assembly GCA_041487555.1 of Minisyncoccia bacterium. Lineage (GTDB taxonomy): Bacteria > Patescibacteriota > Minisyncoccia > UBA6257 > 2-01-FULL-56-20 > DATLTV01. The sequence goes on from JBGPNL010000065.1 coordinate 3,285, forward strand.
TTTTTGGTCGCCGTTTGGGTGGGAAACAGTTCAAATAAGCCGATCCGCCAACTTACGGGACAGCAAGGAGCGGGCAAGATCTGGCACGACGCGATGGAAATGCTTTTCGCCTCCCCGTATAACGAACGCAGCGAATTCAACTTCGGCGGACTCAAGACATTCGACGCGAGCGGAACGATCGAATATGGTCTACCGAATGATGACTATGCGGCGCTGCGCAATCTGCTCGCGGACAATCCCCTGATACTCGAACCCCACGATGGCGACGTTTTTGCGGACGAACCCGGCGCCACCATACCACTCCACGCCCGGGAGCCCGCTTCCTGGAATGTCGACGGGGCCGGCATCGGCGAAGGCGATGATCTCGCCTGGACTCCTGCGCTCGGTATACATCATATTACCGCCACAACGAAACGGGGCGAAAAAGAAAACGTATCGATAACCGTTACTTCACCGTAATATATTCCCCGCCGGTCCGGCCGAAATTCTCGGGAGTATAAAGCTCGCTTACGATCGCCGGAAGATGATTGTAAGTTCCCGGAACGAGCGCGCGGACATAATAATCATAGGTGTACACCCCCGGTGCGAGATGCTCCTTAAAGAGGAACAGCCGATCGTCGTGCGATTCATTCGCGTCGGGATAGAAAGAAAGATTCGGGATCAAAGCGGTCGTCTCTTTGTCGCTCAAAACAACGGTGGACGATGCCTTGCTCGGGCTTCCGAAGCCGAGGAACGATTTCAACCCGTCGAATAACGCGCCAAGATTCCCGAACGAAAGCGCGCCGTAATCATAATTCGAATTGTCCTGCCCTTGCGCCTGGAGCGTCTTATCTTCGGTCGCCAAATTGAGATTAACGATCTCCATTCCGGCAGGAATATAATCTTCGATGGTGACGAAATTCCTCCATTCGGGGACAACGATAGTGAGATGGCCGCGCAGAACATCTCCTTGGCGCGCGCTCGTAAGCGGATGCTGCATATCGGCGTCGTCTTGCGCGTAGAACGACCGCTGGATCGAGAAGCCTTCATCGCGCGGAGGTATCTGGTTTGCTGGCAGATAGTATTGCAAGCTCATGTCATAGTAGAAGCCATTCGCGAGATTATTGTTGTCGCGCTTGTCGAACGAGAGCGTGTGCATGACATTCGTCGAGAAATCACCGATCGGCATGAACTGGGAAAATGTCGAAAGGACGGTCGAACTATTGAAGTCGAACGAAGCAACGGGCTTCGCATCTAGGCCGATCGAAAGAGCAAAATTGGATTTTATCTCCTGCTTCCAATTCAGGTAATCGGTGAACGCATCGACAACCGCAGCAGTGTTGTTTGTGGAGCCCCAGGCGCCATCGGCATTTTTGCTGCGGGTGATCCAGCGAATGACGTTCGCAAGTTCGGCGTTATCGCGCTTATCGCCCGCGAACGCCTTGAGGAATAAAGCGGTATCCTTGACCGGCGTTTCATAATATCCGTAAAGAATATTCGCGGCATCAATCCCAAGATGCGCTCCGCGAGAATCTATCGTAAGCCGATTTTGCAGGGCGCCGAACACGGCTTCCTTCAGCGCATCGGGATAGCCGTTCGTGACCGTCATGGCGAGATAAGCAAGACTCTCCGAGGAAATAGAATCGTGGATGAAAGCCGTGTTTCCCGCGATGTTTGTAATATCGTTTACAAGCAAATTATTGTTTTGGTACTGCGGAAGGCGGGAAAGCGTATAGGCGGAAAGGATCACAAGATCTTTGTTTTGATAAATGCGCGAATCATTCGAAAGCGAAGTATAGATAAATTTAGCGCTGCTCGCGATAACTTGGTCATCAACGGTATATCCGGCATTTTTAACCTCGATCAATGCATCGAGCACGGAAAGGGTAAGCGAATAATCGGGCTGCAGATTCGCGTAATAGGATATTCCGCCATTCCACGATTGGTTTTGATAAATGCGCCCAAGGCCAAGTTTTACGACATCGTCAATGCTGTAAGTCGAGCCTTCGAATGTTACGTCGGGAAGATGGAATGTCTGCTTGATATCCTCGGCTCCAAGGCCGCGCTTCGCGATAGCTATGGAACGCAGCTTGCTCGCGATCTGCTCGCTGCAGCCGTACGGATACGAAAAAAGATATTTCAGTGCATCAGAGAGGAACACGGCAAGCGTCGCGCTTGTTTTTATATTGAGCCCTCCTCTGTCTTTCGCGACGGCATCGGGCAGCCACACATATTCCTTCGCGGTATTTTGGGTGGTATAGTTCGCGGTTGCTACGGTTTCATACGTCTGGTTTCTCGTAATCGGAATTTTTGTTTCCACTGTATCTTCATAGCCGGAATTCTTCGCGGAAAGCACGAATGTATGGACACCGTCCTCCTTTCCGGCAGGTGCCCCAACAGGAAAGTACGCGGTGTAGGTGTCGTGGGGCTTTATCGAGACGGGGAATGATTTCGCTCCCTTGGAATCGAGCGTGGCGCTCTCGAAGGAAACCGTGAGGTTCTGGGTTTCGGTCGTTTGATTGAACACTTTGGCGCCGATGCTGAACTCATCGCCGGGGATAATGAACCGAGGGGCGAGCGGCACGACCATCACATTTTTCTGCGTAACAAATTCTTTATATCCCACACCGAGTTTCGTATCTTGCGTGATGCCAACGGATTCAATCTGCCATGTCGTCAGATTGTCGGGAAGCGTAAACGTTACATCGGCATGTCCAGAACCATCGGTAACCACCGTCCCGCGCCAAAGCGCCGTATCTTTGAACTCGCCGCGCTTCTTCACCGCGAGATCGCCCGGCGCCTCGGCGCCTCCGCCGCCGCCTTTCGTACCCGCGGGCACTTCGGCTTCGTAAAGCACGTTCTTTATATTTGAGGCTGTAAGTACCGTAAGCGGCAAACCGTTGTAGAAAAAGACAAGCGGATTTTTCTTC
>JBGPNL010000066.1:0-6127 GCA_041487555.1 Minisyncoccia bacterium
CTTCTGGGCGGGAACCCGGGAGGTCGCCAAAGGCCTTTCGAAATATCTGAAGAAAGATCTGAAGAAGGGCAAGAGATGGCTCGACAATGAAGTCGCTCCGGCGATCGACAGCTTCACCGACGACAGACAAGAAAAACAACAGGCGAGGAGAATGCGAAATCGGGAAAGTTTCTGGTATTCGTTTTTCACCCTCAGACTGAAAGACTGGTGGGAATGGCGGCAGCTGTCGAATTCCTCCGCAGAAACCAGACGCCGCTTGTCCGCATCCACGGCACCAACCACTGGCGAAGAAACATCGGGTTGTTTCCCCGATGATAGCCGGAAACGGGAATGGTGGCCGCCGTTCGCTACCAAAGGAGAAAATCAATGAACGCAACGCTCGATCGATTCTTCCGTGTCATGCTCGGCGACCTCGCAGATCTCTTAGAGCTTAGCGATGTGTGGGTCCGGAAAGTAATTTCTATCCTGTTCGTCAGCGCGTGCCTGCTCACAGGATTCATCGTCTGTCGCGCGAACCTATTCCTCGAACCGGGAAATAATGCGATCTTCTGGATCGCCCTTCTCCCTCTGCTTGGAATGTTCATCCTCGTTTTCCGATACGACCGCGTTTTTATCGGCGTCCGCCTGTTCCCTTCGCCGGAAAACGTGGAAAAAACAATGGAAAAAATATTTCCGGGAAAAGGCGGGTTGGCAAGGCTTGCACGCCTTGGACCGGAGGCCGCGGCAGAATTCGCAGCGCTTTTGCGCAAGCTGCTCAGGAAACTCATGACTGCGCTCGCTATCGTGGAATTCCTCATAGCAATGTTGTATTTTTGGGGATTGCCGTCGATATCGATCCACCCCGTACTTGCAAAAACGATCGTGATCCTCACGATCGCCTCCCTCTTCTTTTCCATCGTGAGAAACAAGATGGGGGTGAAGATCGCGATATTCACGATCGTCGCTTTGGCCGCTTTTTCCTTCCTCGGCGGAAAGAACGCGGACGAACGAAAAACAGCGAACGACCAAAAGTTGGTCGGCGATGGGATAAAAACAGCAACGGATGCAATCGGCAAAGCACTCGGCAGCGTCGGCAACGCGGCGGCGGCGGGAACGAATGCGGTGTCAAACGCATTTACCTCTACGGCCGCAGCGGCATCATCCCCTGCCGTTTCTCGAACCTCCATCGTCAATGCAGTTAATCTGCGGTGCGGCGAGGAGATACGGGAGGATCTCCTTGGCAAGGGGAAGATCGGACAGGCGACGCTCGTCATTCCGGCAGCAAGTTCTCCGGATGGCAACGTTCCCCGTCCCTGTAAGAGCGAATGGATAGCTCTTCCGAGGGGTTACTATGAGCTCTTTGCCTACCCCTCGTTGCCGATAGTGGAGGTATACCATACCGGACTTTCGCCGATGTCCGGACCGGGAATATTGGCGGACGAAGGGCCAGGCACGATGGTAGCCACCGGAGACAAGCCCCGGCTGTATCGGATCGTGAACTATCAACCGTTTCAGGTTTTGGTACCGCTGGTAATCAAGTATTAACAATCGCCCGCGGACGTCTTTTCCAAAAGATGTTCGCGGGTTTTTTATTCGACAACGCATCGCGTTGTCGTCCCGGCGAAGGCGGGCCTGCCTGCCGGTAGGCAGGGATCCATGCTCCCGAACCATCTATAATGAAAACGCACTGCTTCCCCATAAACTTGTAAACCAAAAGACCCCCTCGTTGGGGGTCTTTTTATAAAGAACAATTTTAGACTCGCTTCGTTAGCAACCGACGTTAGCGTTAGAGTTAAGCAGGGTGCCGATGATGAGAGGAATGCCTCTCGCGAGGAGCGCGACCGCCACGGCGATTGCCGCGTAGATCAAGGTGTGGCTTGCGGCGCTCACCTTTTCCGGATCGCCCGCAGCCGTGAGATACCTATAGGCCGCGATCAGAACGAAAACGATGGCCAAGATGACCAAGAATGTGAACATCCAGCCGACGACCGTCGTGCAAATGAATTGCTGGAAGGCCTGAGCCGACGTGAATATCTGCGGGGGCTGGGACTGGGCCAAAGCCAAGACCGGCAGCAAGGAAACAGCTGCGCTGGCGAGCCCGACAACCAAAGATTTCATACGAGTATTCATATTATGTAGTATCTTTTATATGCTCGACCTTTCCCTATAATTAACATTATATACCAACTTTCTCAAGTCGGGGATAGGAGCAATAATCCACAGCCCCGGAACCAATCTCAAAAGCATGCTTCAAGCCGCGTTTTCAGATACTTTCGAGATGGGTTCTGAAACGAGAAATCCCCCGCCGAGGCAGGGGATTTCTCTTGAAACAAAGTAAGATTTAGACTCGCTTCATCGAGCTAAGCTCGACCTTCCTGCCTATCGGTAGACGGGCGCCAAGCTTATCTTGGAGTTAGCAACCGACGTTAGCGTTAGAGTTAAGCAGGGTGCCGATGATGAGAGGAATGCCTCTCGCGAGGAGCGCGACCGCCACGGCGATTGCCGCGTAGATCAAAGTGTGGCTCGCAGACTTCACCTTTTCCGGATCGCCCGCAGCCGTGAGATACTTATAGGCCGCGATCAGGATGAAGACGATGGCCAGAATGATCAAGAATGTGAACATCCAGCCAATGACCGTCGTGCAAATGAATTGCTGCACGGCCTGAGCCGAAGTAAGCGTTTGCGGGGGCTGGGACTGGGCCAAAGCCAAGACCGGCAATGCCGCCGCGAGAACACCAGAAAAACCTGAAATGAGTTTTTTCATTGATTTATCTATGTTTTTTTCGACCTTTAAGGCACCTTTTAATACTACCATATTTTGATGGATTTCGCAACCAAACGCATAATCACGGCTGGGTAAGGAAAGTGCTGCCGAAACTGTTAGAAACCAACCTACTGACAACCCGTGGAAGCATCAATTGCTGTACCACCTCCTCCCGTTATAATTATGCTGCCCACGATAAAAGGCAGCCCTTTCGCGAGTAGGGCCACCGCAACGGCAACGGCAGCATACGTGATCGTCATCGTCGCGTCATGTACTTTTTGCGAATCGCCACTCGAGGTGAGATATTTATAGGCGGCCACGAGTACCATGACGACGGCAAGCGCTATCAAGATGACAAACATGTAGAACGCGACAGCATTGCAGAGTACGTTGTGCACAAAAGTATTGACCGTGGTGTCGTTAGCAATGCCCGGTAGGTTTGGTGCCTGGGCATTTGCCGAAGCGACAACCAAGAATTGCGCAACGGAAACCGCAAGCCCGCCTGCGAAAGGCACGCGAATGAGGAATTTTTGGATTCGTTTCATGGCTATATTTATGATATGTAACGACCTTTTATTTCTTGATTTTTATAATAACAAAAACGGTGCGGTTAGCAACCGGTTACCGTTTGACCCAACATGCTCGCGACGATATTGGGGAAAGCTTTGGCAACCAAGGCAACCACCACGCCGACCGCCGCATAGGTGATCGTTTTTGTGGCCTTGCCTACTTTTTGCTCGTCTCCGCCCGCCGTCGCATATATAAATGCGGCAACAAGTATCATGATCGTGCAGACCCCGATTAATATCGCAAACATATATCCGGCGATGGGACAAAGGATCTGACTATTGACGTCTTGCGGGCCATTAATATTAATGGCCGCGTAGCCAATCGGCGCAAAAAATTGCAACGCGCCGAAGAGCGCAGCGGGAGCAAGCCAAGAATGATCGAGGATTAATCGGGAACAATATGTCTTGAGTTTGTTCATGGTTTGAATATATTTTGGATGATACCCGCCACGCCATTCGCTAAAAGCACGACGGCGAATCCTATTGCGGCATAAAGCAATGTTTTCCTGCCCTGGCTGAATTTTTCTGGCTCCCCGGCCGCGGTGATCATCAGGAATCCGCCGTAAAGCACCATAATCGAGACGATGGGGGTAGCGATTATGGTAAGAAAATTGATTACTCTAACTGCGCAGGCCTGCAATGAATCTGCCGGAGCATTTCCGGCTTGGGGGCACGCAAGCGGGTTCGTGAGCGATCCGCCGAATTGCGAATCCGCCAGTGCCAAGTGCGCGACGAAAAGAACCCCAAGGAGGCAAAAGATTACGAGAGCCGACCTCAAAACGTTTTTAGTCATCGTATTTATTATATATCCCTCACCCTTAGGACATCAATGTGTATTTGAGGCGACCCTTGAGCGAAGCAAATCCTTTAGCAAAACGCTTTAATCTCTTTTCGCGAACAAGAGCATCCTTTTTTGATTTATATACCTCGCAATATATCAATTCCACGGGTCTAAGATTTTTGGTTGACCGCACAAGCCCCTGCTTATGTTTTTCCATCCTTTGTTTCAAGTCGTTTGAAAAACCTATATAAAAATTCTCATCCAGCTTTGATCTTAACACGTAGACGAAAAACATAACAAATGTCCTAAGGGTGAGGGACGGCGGAGCAAAAACTCAATGGATAGCTTCTCCCCGACAAGTCCTTGTTGAGATTTACCGATGCACTCCAGACTGGATTCAAATAACACACCTGCGCCCGCGGGACTCCCAGAATACCCACCAGATCGCTCTCCGCGGATATGCGCACGGAACCAATGGAACTGCCGCCGGTAATGAAAATCCCGAAAACGCTGTCGGCTGTATCATAAATGATCTCGTACTCCGGAGTTCGCCGGACAACAAGCGCGTCGCCGTCAAACCCCCTGGCAACTTTATAGAAATTATTAACCGCGACCGTGCCATGCGATGTGCCAAACTCGATTTTTTCACCCGCCGGAATGGAGGCGGGGTTAAGCGGAATGATTTTGCCGAGTTGTTGCGTACTTCTCATCGACTGCACATTTTGCCCGGGATTTGTGGTTTTCGGTCGGATAAAGAAAATATAGCCCCCAAGCCCCAGAATAAGGACGATAATGAAGATGACTAGATAGGAAAATTTCATTGTATATTTCGGTTATTCCGAAGCGCAATCGCACGCGGCGGCGTCCGGACTATTGCAATGCACGTGGTCCGCTGCGGCGCAGGTAGAAGCAGCCGGACCGACTTCGCAATCGCAAACACCTCCACAACTCTGTCCTTTATCTAGAACTTGTTGAAAAGTAGACAGAGATCCGCCCTTGCCGAAGTCGACCGCATGAGAACCGTCGTTGCAGCTCGTACCCCCGAAATGGCATGACGTTACCGGTATTCCGTTTTGTACTTTGCACGTGTGCTGGCCATTCCACGTAGCGTTCACAGGAGCTCCAACGCAATTAATAAGACCCTGTAAGTTGGGACTATTAGATTGATTGTTGGCAGTGCCGAGGTTATCGGCGGTTTGCGTGCAATTGATAGTCGTCACGTTCCCGCCACAACTCGTTCCATCTGTGCAAGCATTGTTCGGACAAGCGACGCACGCCGTACCATTACAACCGGCGGTACAAGATGCCTGTGTTTGGCTGTCATTAGCCCAGTAACAGGTGTTATTAGTGGGACACTGCCAGATGGTTGCGCCACCACTGCCCGAACAAAGACTACACGAACCATTACCGCAGCTTGGCGTACCGTTTAGACAGCTATCCTGACTCGAGAAACAGTCGCCGGGATCCGACGTTCCTCCCAGGCAAGCATATTCTCCCTGACTACATTGATTGCAAGCACCACTACTGCCGCCCCCACCAGTGCCGCCCCCACCAGTGCACGATGCTTGACAGTCGCTGGGAGGCAGACCGCTGCACTGTGCCTGACACGAAGAGCAGTCGGGCGGGGAACTGTTCTGACAGGTTTGGACGCCCGTCTGTGAGTCGGTGAAACAAACAGTGCACGCAGCCGCTCCCCCGCCCCCCCCTCCGCCCGCTATCGTCTGATTCGAAAGCTTATCCAGCGTCGGCAGGCTGCATTTCACGATATCGGGATTGATGACGTTCAAGATGAGATAGGCTCCCGCAAGGAGGAGAAGTCCCAAGAGGGCACCCTTGATCCACTCTTTCCCCTCGCTTTGTCCCGATGGGTTCCCCGCGGCAAACGTATATTTGACGCCGCCATAGACAATGGCACCGAAAGCAAGGATACCCCCTATCATCAAAGCAAACGTATAGAAGCTGAAGACGTAGGCACAGGGATCGCCCACGCCGCCGTTCGTGGTGACGCCGGGGAGATCGGTGTTGATATTGACC
>JBGPNL010000067.1:0-6058 GCA_041487555.1 Minisyncoccia bacterium
TACTTGTTCACTATCGATCATCAAAAGTATTTAGCCTTACCGGATAGTACCGGCAAATTCCTCCGAGACTAGTTGACCTCGAAGTACTCAAGATATGATTAGATTGCTCCAACCACAAAGAAACTAAGAAGTTCATCGATTTTCGCTTACGGGACTATCACCCTCTTTGGTGCCCCTTTCCAGTGGGCCTCAGCTAATCAATGAATTTTTTACTTCTCCTTATTTCGCCTTTCGCCGAAGTTCCAAGACTTTGGAAACTCGGCGATCAGCAAAACAGCATTTCCTTCTTATGACACCAAGCTACGCACCGCGCTAAAGCGCGTCGCGCAGAATGATAAATCGTGAATAACGAATAATGGAGTTTTAAATTCCATAATTCATAATTCTTTATTCATTATTCTGCATCGCACCTTAGTGCGATACATAACTTAGTTTGGGCTCTTCCCTTTTCTCTCGCCGATACTAGGGGAATAACTGTTGTTCTTTTTTCCTCCGCTTACTAGAATGTTTTACTTCAGCGGGTTTGCTCCTCGCATTGCTGCAAGGTCATCGAGGTTTACTCGATGGGGTTGCCCCATTCGGAAATTCTCGGATCGCAGGTTGCTACGCACCTCCCCGAGACGTATCGTTGCTACGCCACGTCCTTCATCGCCTTTTGATGTCTAGGCATCCACCATTCGCCCTTATAAGACCTCTCTGCACAAATTCAACCACGCACGATGGCGTCGCGGAATTGGTGCAGAGAGGTCAATTGACCATCCCAATGCTGACTTTAATTCATGCACACTTGCATATGCATGAATACACTCTGCCGGCCACGAGAAATTGGTATCGCGATGCGATCGCGAAGACGTTGTGCCTTTCGGCACGCGTGGCGCAGAGAATCATATTCCTCCCGCTTCATAGGCGTAGAGCCCATAAGCACCGCAATACGAATCTACAAATGCATACGAATACTACGAATAGAATGCTTTCTTATTCGCGGTATTCGAGTGAAATTCGAAACATTCGTGTCGCTAAGCACCTACGAGGATTATAAAGCTACAATCGGCTCAGGAGGCAAACAAAAAACCGCCGGTCGGCGGCTTTTAGCCCTAAAAACAAGGCTAACTAGCCGCTTTTCCTTAAGAGTTTTTTACGGATGTTCATTCTTGTGCTTAAGTATACTCCTTTCCTGAATGCCGTCAAGTGGGGGTGGGCATAACCTCTGGGGGCGCTCATTTTCCGGTCGAGAAACCGAATTTTGATATACTATATCTAATATTCCAAAGGTCGCGGAACGATTTATATTTTATAGATAAGAAAAATGGGAATTAATTTTTTGGCGGTGCTTGTTGCAGCCGCGATCCGCATGGCGGTCGGCGCGCTTTGGTATTCATCAGCAGGATTTTCGAAACAATGGATGGCGCTCGCCGGCATCACGAAGGAAAAAATGGACGAAGCGATGAAAAAAGGAATGGGGAAGCTGTACGCCACGGAATTCGGCGGCTCGCTTATAACGAGCCTTGTCCTGGCGGGCATTCTCGCGAATGGACCGGCATCGGCAGGGAGCGGTGCCGTCGCGGGGGCGATCCTTTGGCTCGGATTTGTCGCCACTTCGACCTTGAGCGATTTCATTTTCGCGCAGCGGCCGATGAAACTCTACTGGATCAATAATGGCTACAATTTGGTTGCGCTGATTTTAACAGGCGCATTACTCGCGGTTTGGAGATAGGAAAAAAGCTCGATAACTCATAAGTAGAATAAATAAAAAATCGCTCCGAATTTCTCGGGGCGATTTTGATTTTAGCGTCCAGACGATCTTGAACAAGCGCCGACGTTTGTTCTGAGCCAGTCGCGCAAGTTTGTGCCTTGGTAATCCATCGCTTCGGATGCTCTTATTCCGCTCCGAACCGTTCTCCAAAACTTTTTGTTCGCCAAGAGCCGCTGCGCGAAAACACACACTTTCATTCCAGGAGCTCGAGACCAACCTTCCTTTGGGCCGGGAACGCCATATCCCCTAACCTGTAATTGGCCAACAACATAATCGATGGCAAGGCCATTGCCGCCAGTTAATTTACAATCATGCCCAAATCGATGCTTCGGTTGCACTTTCGTCGCAGTCGCGGTACTCACGGTTTTCTCCTCAAAATATAAGACGACCAACTGCCTCCAGCTTATTTTTATTCAGAAATAATGTCAATCGACAATTAGCCAGGGTATAGCCAGGGGTCAGCGAGGCATAGCGCCAGCGCTCGGCGCCGGCGTTTAGTTAATTCGGGATCCAAAATGTGTATTTACTATGCCCAAGCTATGCCTCGCTAAACGGCGAAGCCGCTATGCCCCGGCTAATATTCCACCGTATTCTTTCCCAACTTCTTTTCGTTATATGGATGCTTGATCTCGCGCATCTCGGTCGCGAGATCGGCGGCATCAATGAACGCCTGCGGCGCATTGCGCCCCGTAAGCATCAGAATTTTATCTTCCGGATAATCCTTGATGGCAGCAAGTACCTCGGGGACGGTGAGTAATCCCAATTCAACTGCATTGTTCACTTCATCCAATATCATCAAGTGCCACTTCCCGCTCGCGCGTTCCTCCACGAATGTGGCAAGCGCCTTACCCGCAGCTTCCGCATGCTTCTCCCGCGGCAACGAATCGCCCAAAATACCCACAAATCCCAACCCCATTTTCCTGATCTGAAATTTTTCTGCAGGAATTCCGTACCGTTCCGCGAAATTGTCCTCGCCCGAATTCCAGGGGCCCTTAATAAACTGGATCATTAAGGCACTTCTCCCCCGCCCCAAAACCCGCATCATCTGCCCGAGCGAAGATGTCGTTTTGCCCTTGCCGTCGCCAGTAAAAAGTAAAATCATAATTTCTTGCCTTTCTTGCCCGCCATAGCTTCAGCGACGGCGGGGCCGTTGCCGGTGAAGAGGAGTATTATTGTGTTGCTTCCTAATTATAATAGAAGAAAATTAAAAATGCCGCCCCATTGTACCGGACGGCAGCCTATTTCTATGGCTTCCCCTTTTTTCGACGTTCTTTTCGCGCGTACTTTAGTGCGGCCTTGGCCAACTCTTTGGGCGATGCATCGAAGGCTTCTCTCATCCCGCGACGCGCTTTGGGCGTTTGCATCCTTGCGAGAAGTTCATTTCCTTGCTCCTCGAGCATTTTTAGGGATTTTTTTGAGATTTTCTTTTTCGGAGACACAGCGACCTCCCAAGCAACATGCTGGTTACATGATAACATTTCCCTCGTTCGATTCCCGACAAAATAGATTAAATCAAAATCCGCTTTAAAGCGGATTTTGATTTAACTTAAAATTTCTAAAACGGAGGTTTCACCTTGCGCCGACTTAAAGAGAACCCAGGAGGCGCAAGGGGAAACCGAAGTTGTCGACCATATCGGGGGACTTGTCGAACCTGGAAAGAAACCATCAATAGACTACGAAAACATTTTCAGGATAACGCATCTGACGAAAATATAAAGACGGGTTGATTTGCCGCAAGCGGCAACTGCGTCTGCGTTCCGCGATCCTCAATCGCGTACTTCGAGCCGCCTTGCGTTTTCTGAGATGGGACAAAATGAGAACTGGCAAAATAAAAAATCCCCCGTACCAAGGCGCGTGCCAAGATACGGGGGCCAAAGGACCGAGTTCCGAGGGTAAGAAGCAATCCAAGGTTCAGAGTCCAAAGTGCAAATTAACTTGCGCGCAGAGCCGCGGGATCGTGGTCAAACCAGCCGTTGTCGAGCCAGCGGTAGTTCCAGCGCCACGCACCGTCGTGCCAAGAGAGGCAACGGACGCAGCGGTCGCCAAGCACGTCACGGTAAATGGTTCCCAAAAAGAAGATGCAAGTCGTGTAACCGTTCGTCTTCTCTTTCCACTCCTCGGGAATGAGCTGCTGGTTCTTGAGGAGATAGTCGAGGACGCTCGCATTGAGCACCGGCTTACCGGCCAGTTCTTTGCGGAGCTTGTTGCCCTCGATATAGCTGTCCTTATTCTGGGACTTGGACAGGTAGAACTGCACCTGCTTGGGGTCCCATTTGAACGAGCCGGTCTTCTCGTGCTTCTCCACGCTCCAGCCGTTCATCAGGACGGGATCGGCGTTGCAGTCGATGACGTGGTCGGCGAGCTTGATCTCGGCTTGGCCGAGGAAGACTTGGTGAAATTGTCGCAGAAGATCTTCTTTCTGGGCGAGCGCCCGTAATTCCCCGGGCGTGAATCCCATCCGAGCCGCCGCGTCCTCGAGCTCCAGAGCCGCCCAAACGCTTGGGTCGGTTCTAAAAACCCGGGCTACGGTTTTTTGACTCCAAGAAGATGCCTTCCTGAAAGCTTCGAGGTCGCAAGGCACAACTCCAAAGTGGTCAAGAATCTCAACTGCCTTAATCACTTCCGAAAATGGCGTTCTAATCAGATCTCCCATCGGGGATCTCCTTTTGATTTATACTCACGTTCCCTCACGGAGGTCACGTATTGCTAGGGGGCTCCCCCGATCAAACTGGGGTTTGCCATAGCAGGCAGGGGCCGATAAAGCCACTATCTGCTACGGCAAAAAGTTTTTTGGCTGTTGTAAGGATTCTGCGAGGACTATACTAGATCAATATATTATCTGTCAATATACGCGGATACCGTGGTCTGATCGTACAAAGATTTACATCGGGCACCTGGATTTCGAAAACAAAAAACATCGATTTCTCGATGTTTTTTGTGGTGGGAGAATTTGCCGCTAGCGGCAAGTCTTAGTCGGGCCGGGGAAGCGAACAAAACAGCTCGCTACGTCGAGCTGTTTTCTGAGGACCCACGGTCCTCAGTTCTCTCCTACACGGAAGGGGCAGCCTGCCCCTTCCGACCCATCCCCTCGTTCGATTCCCGGCAGACCCCAGACAAAACAAAACGACCGGCATAAATGCCGGTCGTTTTGTTTTTTGTCGGGCCGCCGGGAATCGAACCCGGTCTCTACGCACCCGAAGCGCATGTACTACCGGTATACTACGGCCCGTTGTGTCTTAGCTTAGCGCAAATAAAAAAATAAGAAAAGCCCGCTCAGATTGCTGAGCGGGCTAGGTGAACGGTGAATACACGATTTATAGCTCAAGTTTAAAACCGCACTCTTTAATATCTTTCCGGAAAATCCTTTTCTGTTCATCGGTTAGAATATTGAAATCCTTCCGATAGGTCGTCACGATACGTGAACGCGGCGAACGGAAGAACATGCAGGTGATCTCATGGCCGAAAACAGTGGGGCAGTTGCTGATGGTCCAACCATCGCCCCGATCGAATACCAAATCGAGGTAGAAAAGAAAAATATTTTTGATCCGAACCAGAAATCGCAGCACGGCACATTCTCCTTTGAACACCCTGAATGGAAGTATACCGTGCAACACCTTTTCGTACAAAACAAAAAACGGCATCAAGCATCGTTATACTAATTGGCTAACGCGCTAAAGAGCTATCGAGCTTACGAGCTGGCTATTTTCCGGTCGTTCCGAACCCCCCACGGTCTTTCGTTTCCATCTTTTCCGTCTCCTGCCATTCAAAACTTCTAATGGGAATGAACGCCGCCTGCGCAATGCGCTCTCCTTTTTCTATGGATACCGGCTGATCGAGAAAATTGTAGTATGCGGCCTTCACTTCGTCGTTGTCGCCGGAATAGTCGGGATCAACGATGCCGATGCCGTTCGCGAGCATGAGCCCTTTCTTGTGCGTGCCGCTCCGCGCGGCGATGAGCAAAAAATGCCCCGGCGGAGTTCCGACCGCAATATTCAAGGGAACGTATCCGATTTGCTTCGGGGGAATCGTCGTCGCCTCACGCGCCATCAAATCAAAAGCAGCTGCGCCTTCGGTCTGGCGTTTCGGTAACGGATGTTCTTTATTAAAACGTTTGATCTTTATTTTCATATTCTTCTTTTTTCCTTCTATGCCGATGATGGAGTTGCTTCGATTTCTGCGTCAAAGCGAAAATGGAGAGTACTAAAATGTAGTTCGCAGCCACTTCGGGCGCGATGTGATATTGCTTGCTCGAGAAAAACGCCACGGCTCCGAAAAAGAGCATCAGGAACGTCCAGCCGATCACGA
>JBGPNL010000068.1:0-5999 GCA_041487555.1 Minisyncoccia bacterium
AAGAAGAAGCCGAGAAAGAAAAATCAAAATAATTAACAAACCAACATGCCAAAAATGACTAAATGATTCTCGAGTCATTTAGTCGTCCCCGCGCCCGTCGGCAGGCAGGCAGGAAGGCGGGGATCCAGATAAGAAATAAATTATATAAACAAACATTATGAGTAAAATACTCGGAATAGATCTGGGAACGACGAATTCGGCGGTGGCCGTGATGGAAGGCGGCGAGCCAAAGATCCTTGAGAACGCTGAGGGTAATCGCACGACGCCCTCTATCGTCGCGGTGTCGAAGTCGAACGAGCGCCTCGTCGGGCTTTTAGCCAAGCGCCAGTCGATCACGAACCCGAAGAACACTATTTTCTCGGTGAAACGCCTTGTGGGACGGAAGTTTTCCGATCCCATCGTGCAAAAGGATAAAACATGGCTGCCGTACGAGATGAGGGCGAGTGCCACCGGCGGTATTGAGGTCAAGATGGGGGATACCAATTGGTATTCGCCCGAGGAGATTTCTGCAGCAATACTTGCAAAGATCAAAGCCGATGCCGAGGCGAAATTGGGCGAGAAAGTGGAGGAAGCGGTCATTACGGTGCCCGCGTACTTCGACGATTCGCAGCGCCAAGCCACGAAGAATGCCGGCGAGATCGCGGGGCTTAAGGTGAAGCGCATTATCAACGAACCGACGGCGGCGGCATTGGCGTACGGTTTAAACAAGCAAAAGAACGAAAAGATCGTCGTCTATGATTTCGGCGGCGGTACGTTCGACATTTCCGTGCTCGAGGTCGGGGACGATACGGTTGAAGTGAAAGCGACCGGCGGCGATACGCATTTGGGCGGCGATGATTTCGATAAAAAAATATTGCAGTATCTGGTTGAGGAATATAAGAAACAGGAAGGCGCGGACCTTGGGAAAGATCCTCTGGCGCTTCAGCGTTTGAAGGAAGCCGCCGAGCGTGCGAAGCATGAGCTTTCAACGGCGATCGAGACGGAGATCAATCTTCCTTATGTGAGTTCGGATGCCGCCGGCCCAAAACATTTTTTGATGAAACTTTCGCGTGCAAAGCTTGAATCGCTCGTCGCGGAATATATCGACCATTCGATCGAGCTCACGAAAGAAGTGGTAACCGCGTCCGCCCCGAAAGGTGCCGGGTTCAAACTTTCAGACATCGATGAAGTGATCCTCGTGGGCGGCCAGACGAGAATGCCCGCGATGCAGGAAGCGGTGAAAAAACTTTTCGGCAAGGATCCGCACCAGGGGATCAATCCGGACGAAGTTGTGGCGCTCGGCGCTGCGGTGCAAGCAGGTATTCTGCAGGGCGACGTGAAAGATATTCTTTTGCTCGACGTGACGCCGCTTTCGCTCTCGATTGAAACGCTCGGTGGAGTAGCGACGCCGATGATCCAGAAAAATACGACAGTGCCGACGGCGAAGACGCAGACCTTCTCGACCGCAGCCGACAACCAAACCTCCGTTGAGGTGCATGTGGTGCAAGGCGAGCGCCCGATGGCGGCGGACAACAAAACACTCGCGCGTTTTATCTTGGACGGTATTCCGCCGTCGCCCCGCGGCTTGCCGCAGATTGAGGTGTCTTTCGATATCGACGCGAATGGCATCGTGAACGTTTCGGCGAAAGACAAAGCGAGTGGCAAATCGCAATCGGTAAAGATCCAGGCTTCAACGAACCTTTCGAAAGACGAGATCGAAAAATTGAAGCGCGAAGCGGCGGAACATGCCGCGGAAGATACGAAGAAGAAAGAGCTCGTTGAGGCGCGGAATCAGGCGGAGACGACGATCTATCTTGCCGAGAAATCCTTGCGGGATGCGGGCGACAAGGTTCCTGCCGACGTAAAAGCTTCAATCAACGAAAAGGTAGAAGCGCTCAAAAAAGCGAAGGATGGCGACAGCCCAGAGGCAATAAAGTCCGCCCTTGATGCGCTCTCCGCCGAGATTCAAAAAATAGGGCAGTCCATGTATAATAAAGGAGCAGATAATCCAACCGACAAAAAAGATGATCGAGGGGAAAATATCGAGCCAGAATCTAATAAAGCAGGTTAACCCGGAAGCGCCGAGCAAGAACGCCGGTTACTACAAGCCGATTGTTTTTGACGCGCTCTCGGTTCTCGCCGCGTTCGGGCTCGGGTACGTCTATATGTGCTATCTTGCTGGTATGGCGAGCATCACCACTCTCATTCTTGCCATCACCGGTTACGGCTTGCTTGCGACATTGCAAATGTTCTTTACTCCGACCTTGGGACATCGCTTTATGATTCTGCTTTTAGAAGTGGTGGCGCTGTTCGGGCTTTTTTACAACAATGATGTAAAGATACTCGCGATTGCCGCGGGATTGGTGCTCATATTTTCCTATTGGGGAGATATTTCCGCGAAACTTGAACTTGAAAATGGATTGGAGATCAGATTTTTTCAGACCTCGATAAAATTTCTAAAGAAGTTTACCACGGCAATCATACTTGGTCTCGTCATATTGTATCTTCCGAAATGGGATCAGAATCATCTATTCGTATCGGAACAGAATTTCCAGAAGTTTTTCAGCTGGTCGGCGGGTTTCATCACGACCGCTTATCCGCAAGTGGACGTAAACGGGACTTTCGATGTGTTCGCGCAGGGGGTGGCGCAGACCGAGCTTCAAAATGACCAGCGTTTTAAAGATATGACGCCCGTCAACCAGGCGACAGCGGTGCGGGACGCTGCGGAGCAATTTGCCACCGCCGTGACCAAGGAATTCGGCATAACCATCCAACCTAACGAAACCGCGAGCAAAGTATTTTATGACTCGATTCTTGCGCAGCTCATCAACGTGAAACAGCGGGCCAACGGCTGGTTCTCTGTTGTCTGGGTATCGATCGTGTTCCTCGTATTGCGGTCAGTGGGAATAATCTTCTACTTGGTGCTCTCGCTTATTGCGTTCATCGTTTATCAAATACTTTTGGCAGCGGGATTTATCCATGTAATCGGCGAATCGCGCACGCACGAAGTTATTTCGTATTAGCGCGATACCAATATACGAATGCATGCGAATGATGCAAATAATACGAATTTTGCATTTATTAGTATGATTCGTATCATTAGTACCATTAGCATATTCGTATCATTATTTTATGGCAAAAGATTATTACAAGATTTTGGGGGTGGAGAAGGGCGCCTCGGACGAAGAAATAAAAAAAGCGTACCGGAAATTGGCGCACCAGCACCATCCCGATAAGGCTGGCGGGGACGAACAGAAGTTCAAAGAAATAAACGAAGCATATCAGATTCTTTCCGACAGAACGAAGCGTGCGCAATATGATCGCTTCGGTTCGGCGGATCCGATGGGTGGCGGATTCAATTGGCAAGGCGGGCAAGGGTTTGGAGGTGGGAATCCTTTTGAAGGCTTCGGATTCGATTTTCAGAACGGCGGCCAGGGATTCAGCGATATGAACGGCGACCTGAACGATATATTCGAAAGCTTTTTCGAAGGCCTTGGCGTGCGCCCGCGGCGGAAAACCTATGAACGTGGCGCGGATCTCGAGATGGTTGAAGAAATAACGCTCGAAGAAGTATTTCGGGGCGTCACGAAGGAATTGCGGCTCGAAACGCTTATGCGCTGCGAGACATGCAAAGGCCAGGGAGCGGATACGAAAGCGGGATTTACGACCTGCTCCGTTTGTGGCGGCCAAGGAGAGATCAAAGAGCACAAAAAAACATTCTTCGGGAGTTTTTCACAGGTGAAGGCGTGTGGCAAATGCCGCGGCGCGGGGCAGATCCCGAATAAGATTTGCAGCACCTGTTCCGGCGCCGGAAGAGTAAAAGCGGTGCGCAACGTGCGCTTGGAAATTCTCGCGGGAATCGAAAGCGAACAGCTTATCAAGGTGAACGGCGCGGGGGAGGCCGGTGAGCGGGGAACGGCTTCGGGCGATCTCTATGTGCGGATCCGGATCAGGCCGCATGCGCTCTTCGTGCGTCAGGGAGCCGACCTTGTGGTCAAAAAAGAATTAAAAGTGATCGATCTGCTCCTCGACCGCAAAGTAGAATTGTCGACGATAAGCGGAGGGAAGATCGGCGTGGAAATTCCGGCGCACTTCAACCTCAAAGATCACTTGCGCGTTGCGGGCGAAGGTATGCCTCGTTTTGGTGCCCGCGGACGCGGCGACTTGCTTGTCGATTTTATAATCAAGGCACCGAAGAAACTGAGTTCGAAAGCGAAAAGGATTTTGGAGGAGTTGGAGAAAGAAGAATAAGCGATTGGCAATTTTAATCGGAAATGAAAATGCCCCAAAGTTAATTTGGGCACGGTTTTGTTTTTTGCCCTGATGCATCTGCGGACGATGCATAAAAACGCAAAAAAGCGTTGACACCGACGAAGCTATTCCTATACTTAGGAATAGCTTCTTTTTCTTTTCCCTAAGGAGGGTGCGATGATATTCAGCTGGGATGCGGTTGATTGGAATACGATCATGGTTTTTGGCACCTGGAGTACGGTTATAGTCTTTGGCGGCATTTATCTTGCAGTAATCGCAAAAACGCTTAAGCAACGATTGGGATGTATCGCGCTAGCGCTTGCCATGCCAGTACTGCTTTCAGCGGGAGCTGTGCAGCAAGCTTATGGTCACTGGAAAATAGAGATCAGTGGCGTTTACGCTCAAGCCGATTATCGCCAGGTTGAAGAAGGCCACCTCGGCATACTTGGCGGTCCCATTGCCGTAACCATGACCATCATCCATTTTGCGGATGGCAGAACATACGAACTATATCGTGTGAGCAGCATACCTTTCCCGACCGGAACCTGCATTGCTATTCTTACAAAGAATGAAAAACACAAAATCGAGCGTTGCAAATAGCAGCGCTTTTTGTTTTTCATATTATGCGAAGAAACGGGCGATAATATCGTTGAAAGATGCTTTGGCTCGTATACCATTTAAAAAAAGATACGCGTGTGCTACTATGGAGAACAGTAGTTTAATCCATAAGGGAAGGAGATGAGGTGATGGAATTTCAAGAAGTAGTGAGAGGGGCTGGAACAAAAACGGGTGGAAGAGACGGATTTTTAAATACCCCAAGCATTCTTGATGACGCCACGGAAAAAAGCGGCAAAAGAACGTTGTGCGATATGCTGATCGAACTTACCAAGGCCGGAACAATTTCTTGGGTTAGATCTTGCGATAACACAACCATGGTTTGTCGCCGTGAAAATGTGACGTTCATTCTGCGAGAAACCGAGGGTGGATACACGGGCTATACGAATGATGAATCGAAGAGCTATTCTCTGCGCGCCTTCGATGAGCGGCAGGAACTGTTTTCGAATGCGGACGCCTATTCGTGGGTCCGATACGACAGCGATTCCGCCCGAAAGCCCATCATGGATCTCTGGGATATATTAACCAAGGGCGGCCAACGCGAGGTCGTGCCTGCGCATTGGTGTAATCGCACTGGATATGGAGCGCCAGGCGATACCTGTCCGGGATGCGAATATGCCGAAGCAAAGAGGGCATGAATCAAGCAAAGCGCCGAATGAATCGGCGCTTTTTTATTTATGTCTTCGGCAGCCCGCGCGTTTTTTGGTGGGAAATCGAAGTAGCGCTTAGATAGGAATTCGAATCCCATGTCGCGGCACGGGACAGAACAGAATAGAATAGAATAGGTTCTACAACCGCCTCTCCCTCGATAACTCGAGATTACGCCACTCTAAGTCGCTTTACTCCAAGAACTGCGAGTATTTACCATCGGTGGTGAATTACAAATATAAACAAAATTTTTTCTCTATCCTCCTCTTTGTGCGCCCAGTAGGAATCGAACCTACGACCGTCTCCTTAAAAGGGAGCTGCTCTACCGACTGAGCTATGGGCGCACAAAGAGGATAATAATTGATTTGTTTATATTTGTAATGAGCGAACCCACAGGCTCGAAGCGCTAAAGGGAGCTGCTCTATACAATGGAGCTATGGGGGTATAGAAACCTAATTTTAAGGAATGAAGCAATTATATTATAAAACGCATGCAAGGTAAAGTAA
>JBGPNL010000069.1:0-5992 GCA_041487555.1 Minisyncoccia bacterium
AATTCCTCGCGCGCGAGGCCCACGCCCTGGTTCGGCAGGAACGAGGTCTCGAACGCGGAATCCGGGATCGCGACGTTCACCATTACCTTTGTTTTCGGCTTGGGGATCTTCTTCAGATCATGTTCGATAATTTTGAATTTCAACACTCCGCGGTAAATGGTTCCCGCGCTACCGGTCGTATCAACGGTAACTATATCCCCCGTCTTTATTACTTTTGTCGCCTTCTCCGTTCCTACAACTGCCGGAATGCCGAGCTCCCTCGAGACAATCGCGGCATGCGATGTGCGGCCGCCTTTGTCGGTCACAATCGCCGAGGCGATCTTCATGATCGGCTCCCAGTCGGGATCCGTCATCGTGGTTACGAGCACTTCGCCTTTCTTGAACTGGCGGATGTGCTTTGCATCCAAGATCACACGCGCTTTGCCGCTTGCGATCTTCGAGCCGACCGAGGCGCCCGTCGCGAGCACGCGGGATTCCTGATTCGCGACGTGCTCAAGCCGGTACTCCTTTATTTTTGAGAAATCGCGGCCGGCCTGAATGGTCTCGGGGCGCGCCTGCACAATGAAGAGCTCGCCCGTTATGCCGTCTTTCGCCCACTCCATATCCATCGGCGTCCACTTCTTATAGTGGTCGGTATAGTGCTTCTCGATAATGAGCGCCCACCCCGCAAGCTGCGCCACCTCTTTATTCGTCAACACAAAGCGGTCGCGCTCCTGCGGCATCGTGGGAACAATTCTCGTCTGCTGGATAGCGTGGCCCGTGTGATAAACCATTTTCTGCAACTTCACGCCGAGTTTTTTCTCGATGATCGGATGCTTTACGTTTTGCTCAAGTCCTTTCTTCCAGACGAAGAACTCATCCGGCGTTACTTCGCCCTTCACGATCATTTCACCCAAACCCCATGAGCCGTTGATGAGTACCACGTTCGGAAAACCGGATTCGGTGTCCAAGGAAAACATGACGCCCGAGCAGGCTTTGTCGGAACGCACCATTTTCTGCACCCCCGCCGAAAGCCCTACTTTAAAATGGTCGAAACCGCGGTCCTGCCGGTAGGAAATGGCGCGATCCGTGAAAAGCGATGCCATTGTGGCACGCACGGCGGCAATGACTTCTTCCGATCCGCGGATGCCGAGATAGCTCTCCTGCTCTCCGGCGAACGATGCGCCGGGAAGATCTTCGGCGGTCGCGCTCGAACGGACTGCCACGTCCGCATTCTTGCCGTAGCGTTTTTCAAGCTCGCGGTAGCCGCGTACGATCTCCGAGGAAAGCTCTTTCGGAAATGTCGTGTGCATGATCGCGTAGCGGATGGTCGAACCGCGGTCGTGAAGCTGTTTTAAATTTTTAGTATTCAGGCCCTTGAGGGTTTCTTTTATGAAAATATCGAGGCCGGTCTTTTTTAGGAAATAGAAATAGGCCGGAGCGGTTACGATAAAGCCCGAGGGCACGGGCACGCCTTTGTTCTGCAACGTGCGGATCATCTCGCCGAGCGAAGCGTTCTTGCCGCCCACAATGCCGACGTCTTTAATACCTACTTCCTCGAATTTTAAAATGTGTTTTTTGGAATTTACTGGCATTGGTTTATGAATATATTTGGGAGCGTGGATCCCGGCCTCCGCCGGGATGACAAATGCTACGTTTTGAGAGCGATGATGAGGTCCGACACGTTCGACCCCGTATCCCCCGTCATCAGATAATTACCGACTTTTTCAAATAATGGATATTCGTTGTTTTCGATAAGGAATGCACCGAGGTTGAGATCGGCGTCCATGATCGCCTGTAATGTTATCTTATCACAAATGGCCCCCGCGAAAGGGCCGTGGTCACGCCCATCCGAAGCGAGGGAAAGAATCGCTTCGCCGTCCTGCACCAGAGGCAGCGCCGAGGCGCAAAGCTCCAGATTCCGCCCGCCACTCCCCTTGCCGCGGACCGTAACCGTGGTTTCACCGCCCCAAAGCAGGACGGACTTCGCGGGTTCGGCGTGGATTGCATCGGCAACCATTTGTGCAACCTCCTTCGCCTCGCCATTGAGTTGTGTTTCAAGGACCCTTGCCTTGAAGCCGAGCTCCTCCGCCATCTGTTGCATCGCTTCGAGCGCGCGCTTATTCGAAACGGCGACGATATTTGAAACGTTCTTGAAATATTTATCTTCCTTCGGCGTTTCCACAAGCCCGCACTTCTCTATATTACATGTCTTCAAGACCTCGAATTTCGCAAGTATCCGCTCCGCGTCTTCGATAGTCGTTTCGTCTTTTACCGTCGGCCCCGAGGAAATGGAAGAAATATCATCCCCGGGAACATCCGAAAAAATAAGCGAGACCACGCGCGCGGGATAGGCGTATTGCGCAAGATGCCCGCCGCGGGCAAGCGACATGTGCTTCCGCACCACGTTCATTTCCTGAATGGTCGCGCCGGTGTTCATGAGCGCCTTAAAGACAAGCGTCTCTTCGCGGTTCTTCCTGTCTTCGGGAAGGAAGAGGAGCGTGGAACCCCCGCCTGAGACGACAAAGACGACGACGTCGTTTTCGGTGAGGCCCTTGAGCGCTTCGACAATCGCCTCCGCGGCAGCGAGGTTCTCATCCGAGGGCAAGGGATGGGTTCCACAAAAGGCCTTCAAGCGATGCACGTCCGGACAGACCTTCACGTCAACGACGACCCCTCCCGTAAGGCGCTCGCCCAAGATTTCCTCGACTGCAGTGGCCGCATCCGCGGCGCACTTGCCGATGCCTATAAAAAGAAGCTTGCCGTTCTTCGGAAGCCCTATATTCTCATTGCCAACCGTGAGCGTATCGCCATCCAGGCGGAGCATCTCGTGCACGATGCGCACGGTGTCGATCGCCTCAAGCCCCGCTTCGGCAACCTGAAGCAAGGCCTTGCGGGCCTCGGTCTTCGCGAGCTCATCTAAATTTTTTATCTTCGGGTCTTGGAGCATAGCATCTCGACGGTCAGCCGGGGTCGGCAAAGTGGCTTTTCTACGCGCAGCTCGGCCACCTCTATTATACACCAATCCCGCAACCCCGTTTTCGCGCGCTTTTGCTATTATTAATTGATATGGGCTCACTTCTCAACTTGCTCGGCCAGGGCGTGATCTCCGCAGCGGACTTCGAACAGGACGCGTTTTCGGTCGTCACAAAAAAGATCGAGGACAGGCGGGCCGTCGAAAAAGAACTGCGCGCGATACAAAATCTTCCCACGCTTTCCCTGCCGCGGGCGGAGCACGACAAGCTCGCGGCGAATTATTATTTTGCGCTCGAGAATTACATCAGTAAGGACCAGCCGAAAAACCGCGTGCCGGCGGAGCTCCTGCGGGGACAGGTGTTTGAAAAATGCCACCCGGAACGCGCAGACGGGAATTTCTGCCTCATTTTTCTTCCCACCTCCGCGCGCGGGATAGAATTGCTCGAACGCTTCACCGCGGCGGTTTTTGCCGCAACGCGGCAGACGATCACCGATAAGGGCTATGTGGATTTTTTGAACGCCATCGTGGCGAACCAGGACTTCAAGGGAATCGTGAAAAACGGCCGCTTCTCATGGAAAGACTTCGAAGAAAAAATTAAACGACTCCCCCCGCAGGACCGGTTCAATACTGCGCGCATGCTCCTCAAAAAGGCGCTCGGCTTTCTCACGAGTAGGCTTATGGACGCGCTCGGCGAGATCCGCGCCGAACTTGTCTTCAAGGGCGTCTACAAAACATTCCACGACGAACTGAGTTTCATTGAAGATGCGCCCAAGGCGCTCCTCATCGTCCCCGACCAGTTCCTCGAAGAAGAGCGCGTGGGGCTCATGGGAAAAACGCAGCTCGAAGAAGAATTGCGCCGCAAGAGCCAGGAACTTGAAAGCACGAGCGCGGAACTCTCGGAGGAGAAAACGAAAATTTCGTCCCTCAGTCGCGAAGAGCTTGAAAAGAAAGTAGGCGAACGGACAAAGGCATTGGCGCAGGCGCTCGCAGACTTGAAGACCGGCAGATCGGAACTCGAAGAGGCGAAAACGAAATACGAAACATTCCTTGAGCATATCGACGAAGGCATCATCGGCATCGACCGCGAATGGAACGTGATTCTCTGGAACGAGGCAGCAGGCACACTCTCCGGCTGGACAAAGGAAGAAACGATGGGCAAGCCGCTGCGCAACTTCATAAAATTCATCCACGAGCACGACCGCACGGAAAATATCGCCTTCATCGAGGAAGCGATGCTTACGAACGAACCGAAGAAAACGAAGGACGACATCATACTCATCGCGCGCGATGAAAAGGAGATCGCGGTCTCGAGCAGTGCCACGCCGATCGCGGACGATAAGGGAAAGGTAACGAGTGCGATCGTCATTTTCCGCGACACATCTGATGAAAAACAACTCCAGAAAACGCGCGAAGAATTCGCCTCGCTCGCCACGCACGAACTGAGGACGCCCATCGCCGCGATCAAAGGACATGCAAGCCTTCTCCTCGATGCCACCACCGGCCCCCTCAAGGACGAACAGAAGGAATTCGTGACCCGGATCAAACACTCAAGCGAGCGGTTACTCGCGCTCGTGAACGGCATGCTGAACGTCTCGCGCATTGAGCTCGGCCGGCTCGCCATCGAACCGCAGCCGACCTATGTCCCCGATCTTGCGGACGCGGTATGCGAAGAACTCTCGACGCAGATCAAAGAAAAGAAAATGGAGATCAAAAAAGAGTATGATCCCAAGTTGCCGAGCGTTTCCGTTGACCCCGAGCTCACGCACGCCATTTTCCAGAACCTGCTTTCAAACTCGGTGAAATATACGCCGGAAAAAGGAAAGATAACCATCACAATCAAGACCGACAAGAAAGACCTGCTTATCAAAGTCGCGGACAACGGCTACGGCATCCCGAAGAAACAACAATCAAAGATGTTCAGCAAGCTTTTCCGCGCGGACAACGTACAAACGAAAAATACCGAGGGCACGGGCCTCGGCATGTATATCGTGAAATCGATCATCGACGAGGCCGGCGGCAAGATCTGGTTCGAATCGGAGGAGAATAAGGGAACGACATTTTTCATCACTATCCCCCTGTCGGGCATGAAAAAGAAGGAGGGCGCGAAAGGGTTGAGTTAGAATCCACTCCCGTGCGCAAATAAAAAGCCCGAAAAATTTTTCGAGCTTCGAAACATTCTCATCGTTTCCTGAGAGTTTTATCGAAACAAAGAGCTGAATAAAGAAAAGCTGAGCCCGCGAGGAGCACGCAGCCGCTAAGAATGTGCAAGCCTACAAGGCTTAGCGTGGATCCAACCATCGCAAGTAAATAGCCAATAAGTGCCATATAATCCTCCACGAGACAATCTTTATTCTAGCTAAAGAATAACACGCGATTCCTTATTAGTCAGCATCGTTCAAATATCCCTCGATAAACTCAGGACAAGTCGCCTGCCTGCCGATACCCCGGAATTATCCTGGAATTTCCCTGTGCCAAGGGCGTGTCCTTCACATCTTTAGTCGAAAATAATGAGCAACGCAAAAGTTTTCACTGTGATCGCCGCGTATGTGCCAAATCAATAACATGTCGGCATAGGTAGGCTGTCTCAGGAAAACACCTGAGTCTCAAACGGAGACAACCTGCGCTATCTAGGACATTACGCGTCCACGTTTCGGCCATCTTCAATCAGCACTTCTTACGCCAGCAGGACACGAGGGAAAACATTTTCCCTTTTTCCCCTTTCTGCCCGGCGCGACATACGATCGAGAAAAGGCTATCTCCTTGTTTTATAAGGAATACTGGCCAATTTAAGACGTGGAAGATTATTAGAGAGGAGCGGAAAAGATTTTCCCTCGCAAGGGCCGATTTCGTCGCCGATTACGGCAATCCGCAGGCCTTGGTGAGAAACTTTAGTAATCTGACGGACCATCAGGCTGCGTGCAGGTTGTGCCTCCTCCACCCCTGGAAAGAACGATTTGCCGGCTAGAAAATCGGTTGGTGTTCAACCTCCTGCAATTACCTAAGTCATTGTAGATATATCAGTTACAGCGTAGCAAG
>JBGPNL010000070.1:0-5980 GCA_041487555.1 Minisyncoccia bacterium
CCGAGTACGTTACCGTTTCGACACTCGAAGTGCCACTTACCGTGCCGCCCCATGCATAGTGATACGGAGTTGTTCCATTCGTTGCGGTCGCGGTCCACGTGATCATATTCGTTGAAGCAACACCGGCACATGCAACGCCAAGAGTCGCCGTTTGCGCAAAGGCCGCTGCTCCCATAAGTCCCACGACTAATGCGGAAGCGACGCCAAGCGCGATTTTCGCTTGTACTGATTTAATCATTGTTTTATTTATGTTTTTTAGTTTGTTTTATTGTTCGACAAAGAGGGTTTCTAAGCTATTGCCTATCCGACCTTTTAATTACCTAATTATACTTGATTGCACCCTCATTTAAGAATACGCATAGATAATATGGATGTTACAGTCCGCCCTTTCCCTTGCCTGCAACCAATTGGCGCGATATATCGTATTAATAATTGACTGAAGGCCCACTCGAAGCCAGCTCAAACGCGTTTTGAGATGGTTTCTCGCCGCGTGAGGCGGGGGTGGGTCCCACGTTTAAACCAGAATATTATTATGAAAAAATTCGTATTATCGCTTTCACTGATCGTCGCGTTCGCTTTCTATATTCTCTTCAGCAGAGATTCAGAATCTACGCTCATCGTTCCGAATTCGGGGACGAATGGAGGGCAAACCTCTGTTCTGCCGCCCTCACCCGCTCCCACGCCCCTGGCAAAAAAGACCTATAACGACGGGCAGTTCGTCGGCAATGTTGCGGACGCCTATTATGGCAACGTGCAAATAAAGGCGGCCATCCAAAACGGAAAAATAACCGACGTTCAATTTTTGCAATATCCGAATCATGGAGGCCACACTATGGAGGTCAGCCAGCAGGTCATGCCCATGCTCACCTCCGAGGCCATTCAGGCGCAAAATGCGAATGTCGATATCATCTCCGGCGCAACGCAAACGAGCCAGGCGTTCCGGGAATCTTTGGGGAATGCCTTGAGGCAGGCAGCCGCATAAAAAACCCATCATGAAAGCGACACGGGTATTGATGGGCATGCCGGTAACTGTTGAGATCGCGGATATTGCCGCTACCGAAAGCGAGATCGATAAAATTTTCGCTTACTTTAATTATGTCGATGAAAAATTCAGCACGTATAAAGATACGAGCGAGATCACAAAGATCAACAAGGGCGTACTCAAGGAACCGAAATATAGCGACGACATGAAAACCGTTTTCCGGCTGGCGAAAGAAACAAAAGAAAAGACAAACGGGTATTTTGACATTATGAGGCCGGATGGCACCTGTGATCCCTCGGGCCTCGTGAAAGGCTGGGCTATCCACAATGCCGCGGATATTTTGCGGAAAGACGGATTCAAGAATTTTTATGTGGATGCCGGCGGCGATATCGAGGCTTCCGGCAAGAATAGCAAAGGCGGGACGTGGAGCGTGGGAATAAAAAATCCGTTCAACGAGAAAGAAATTGTGAAAGTGCTTTACTTGAAAGATAAGGGCGTTGCCACCTCCGGAACCTATATTCGCGGGCAGCACATTTACGATCCGAAAAGCCACGAACCGATAACCGAGGTCGTGAGCTCTACCGTTATCGGCCCCAATATTTACGAAGCGGACCGGTTCGCGACCGCCGCGTTCGCCATGGGCAGGCGCGGGATCGCTTTCATCCAAGATCTCGGCGGTTTCGAGGGATATATGATAGACAAGGACGGCATAGCGACGATGACGAGCGGATTTCAAAGATACACAATAAGTAACCAGTAATTAGTAATTTAAATTCACTAATTACCAGCTACCAATTACTACTTGCGATTCTATGTATAATTTTATCGACAAATTTTTGAACGGAATCACGATGTATCGCCTCGTGCTGTACTATCTTTGCGCGCTTATCGCCATTGCCGCAGGATTCGGCGCATTCGGTATGCTCCCCTTCCACCCGCTCGACCTCCTGATCTCGACGGCGATAATTGTTTTCATTTGCTGGGTCGCGAATAACGCTTTCGCAAAAACATTCGGCGTTCCCGCAAACGTCGAGTCTATTTATATCACGGGACTTATCCTCGCGCTCATCATAAGCCCCATCAAGCCGTCCCAGTATCTTTCTCTCGCCGGCCTGCCCTTTCTTATTTGGGTTTCGGTGTGGGCGATGGCCTCGAAATATATTTTCGCCATCAGGAAAAAGCATATATTCAATCCGGCTGCCTTTGCCGTGGCGCTCACGGCGCTCACCATCGGACAATCGGCGAGCTGGTGGGTCGGCACTTTGGCCATGCTACCGTTTGTTTTATTAGGAGGATTTTTAATGGCATGGAAATTATTGAGGGTTGATCGGCTGGTAGTAAGCTTCCTGCTCGTCGCCCTCGTCGTCATATTGGGCATCGGGATTTCCAAAGGCATTAATCCCCTCGTCTCTCTGCAAAAAGCGCTGGTCGAAACCCCGATCCTCTTTTTTGCATTCATCATGCTCACCGAACCGCTTACTTCTCCGCCGACCGAGAAGCGCAAAATACTCTATGGCGCATTTGTCGCGTTGCTCTTCTCCCCTGCGATACACATCGGTTCATTGTATTCGACGCCCGAGCTGGCATTGCTCGCGGGAAACCTCTTCTCATACCTCCTGAGCCCGAAAGAAAAATATATCATGCGCCTTAAAGAAAAGATCCAACTTGCGCCGGATATATATGATTTTATTTTTAGGCCTGACCGGAGAATGAAATTCACGCCCGGGCAATATCTGGAGTGGACTTTAGGCCATTCGCCTTCCGACAGCCGCGGAAACCGCAGATATTTTACCGTCGCCTCTTCCCCGCGCGAACACGACGTGCGTCTGGGAATTCGTTTCTACGACAAATCGAGCAGCTTCAAGATAGCGATGCTTTCGATGGACCCCGGAGAAGAGATCGTCGCCTCACAATGTTCGGGCGACTTCACTTTGCCGAAAGATAAGCGCCGGAAACTCGCATTTATCGCCGGAGGCATCGGCATCACTCCTATCCGGAGCATGATAAAGGACCTACTCGAAAAGAACGAACGGAGAAATCTCGCGCTCTTTTATTCCAATCGGGATGCGTCCGAGATCGTGTATAGCGATGTATTTGGCGAGGCGCAAACTCGGCTGGGAATAAAAACAGTCTATACGCTCACGGGCGTGAATGATGTTCCGTCCGATTGGCGGGGATATCGGGGTCGCATTGATGCGCGAATGATTACAAAAGAAATTCCTGATTATAGAGAAAGGTTATTCTATCTCTCCGGCCCGCGATCACTCGTAACCGGATTCGAAGATACTTTAAGGGATATGGGGATCTCCGAAAAACAGATCAAGACCGATTTCTTCCCGGGATTCTAGTTCGGGCCGGACTCGCTTATAATGATAGCTATGTGGTGGAAACACGCCGTACTCTACGAGGTATATGTGGATAAATTCGCGGGCACATTCGCGAATTTTGCGCAGAAACTCGATTATCTGAAACGCCTCGGCGTCGACTGCATCCACCTTTTGCCTCACTATCCGTCGCCGATGGTAGACGACGGCTACGATATTTCTGATTATAAAAACGTACGCTCCGATCTAGGTACGCTCGATGATTTTTCGCTTTTCGTGAAAGGTGCTCACGAACGCGACATGAAAGTGATGATCGATTTCGTGTTAAACCACACTTCGACCGAGCATCCCTGGTTCCGCGAAGCGCGCGGTTCCACGGATAACCCGAAACGGAATTTTTATCTGTGGAGCAAGACGGGCACGGAGCTCGCCGGTGCTGCAAATCCATTCAAGGATTTAAAGCCGAACAATTGGATCATAAGTCCAGAAACCGGAGAGTATTATTTTTCGACGTTCTATCCGCAGCAGGCCGATTTGAATTGGGACAACCCGGAAGTATTTTCGGCTATGATGGCTGCCATGGATTTTTGGGTGCACATCGGCGTCGATGCGTTCCGGCTTGATGCCGCCTCGCATCTCGTGAAACGGGAGGGAACGAATTCGAAAGGATTGCCGGAAACCCATGCGCTCCTTAAAAAAATCCGCGCCTACCTCGATTCGCGCTATCAGCCGATCCCCTTACTTGCCGAAGTCGCCGATCCGATTCCCATCGCCGCAACCTATTTCGGAAACGGCGACGAATGCCATCTGGTCTATAATTTTCCGATGTCCGGGCAGCTGTTTTTGGCGCTCGCGCGCGGCGATGCGCGAGTTATCGAAAAAACCGTCCAGGAATCGGGTGCGATTCCCGGAAACTGTTCCTGGGCGCTGTTTCTGCGGCATCACGATGAAATGAATTTAGGCTCGTTGAGCCCGGAAGATCGCAAAGAACTTCTCGACCATTTCGATCCCGATACGAAATACCGGTTCGGTTCGGGGACATCTATGCGTCTCGCAACCATGCTCCATGGCGATGAAGAAAAAATTCTTGAAGCATATAAATTACTGTTTAGCATTCCCGGTTCCCCTATTATCTATTACGGCGATGAAATAAGCATGGAAAACGAGCCACTTCCGCCGGGCGAAAAAGATACACGCAAATCGGTGCGTGGGAAATTCGACTGGGCGAAGGCTGAAATCGCGGAACGCGATCCCGAATCACTTTTCAATGGCATCGCTAATATGGTGAATGATTGAAAGAAAACGCTTTGACCTATTCGATTCAAGCGCTCCGCATTATGGAGCACTTTTTTTTCGTATCATTTTCGACGGCCGTCAGAAATGAAACGCTTTGACCATAAAAGGCGCCTATTGCGAGCGCCTTTTATGATACTATTTTACCCTTCTCTACTAATTTCCTCCATGTTCGGTCGTCGAAGCTTCTACGGTTGACGATGCATGGGCGGAGACGCGGAGACCTTTCACAATCGTTTCCGCATCTTTGCGTGCTGCAACGAAATCCTGCTGCGCAGCTTGAATTTTCGAGCGAGCGTCTTTCATGGCAGTTCTGTTTGCCTGGAATTTCGTCTGATCGCCGTTATCGGGTGTAAGTCCCGACACTTCAGTGATCGAGGCCTGCGCCTGCACTTTTGCATCGGCAAGCTTCGCTTGGAAATCGGCATAGGCGGTTTGTTCCGCAGTTACGTCTTTCCCGGCAGCCTGGTCGGCTGCGATCCTCGCCTGCAATTTCACGCCGAGCGTCGTCATCGTATCAACGATGGCTTCCTCCCGGTCCGCCGCGGCGATCAAAGCGCCTTGCGGGATCACGAGCGCGAAGATCCGGTACGCCTTCGTGATCGACAGCACATCGGTGCGAAGCGTCATCGTGTCGGTATCCGCATCGATCTTCGCCTTCAATGTTGCGAGTTCGTTTATCTGCGCCTGGATGGTCGAAGTAAGCGTCGTCTTTTGATCGGCAGAGATCCTCTGCATCGAATCGATTCGCGCGGAAAGAGCGGCCAATGCCTTATCTCTGCGTTCGATCTCCTGATCAGCGCGGTCTTTTCCGCGCACCAAGAGACTTGCCTGGACATTTACTCCGAGCCCACCTCCGCCCAAAGAAGACGATGCGCCAACCTGGAGCGATGCCGATCCGTTCAGCGTGAGCGCGAATGCCGGAAGCGCGATTCCCGACGCAAGCGATATGCCAAGGACAACCGTCGCGACCAGCGAATTCATTTTTATATTTTTCATGTTCGTAATGTTATTCGTTAATTTTGCGTGATCGGCTGATCGTTCAAGCCTTGATCGGCGCTTGCCGTGTCGGCACTCAGACCCTGCATTTGATTATCGACCGCGGACAGATCTCGGTTAAGAGACGCATCCGATGTATTTTGCGCCGGGGCAAGAGCGCCATTATTTTGCCCATTCTGCGCGGCAGGCATATTCCCGCCCGCCGGAACCTGGCTCTGCTCACTGGACGACCACCACAAAAATCCGCCGACGAGAACCAAGACCACTGCTACCCAAAGAACCACTTTCGACTGAGACATATATTTTTTATTAATTTATAATTGAACCTTCCGTATCGCGACCCATAGAAGAATACGAAATATCCCCTATAAACGTTACTATA
>JBGPNL010000071.1:0-5902 GCA_041487555.1 Minisyncoccia bacterium
AATGTTATTAATAATATTCAAAGCGAGCGCCTAAATGTTGAGGAGAAGAAGAATAAGCTAGAAATTAAAACCGATAATTACGAGGCGGCCATCCAAGGCCTTTCTGCAGCGGATTTCCCCATTACGCCGAAAGTAAAGAATCAGAGCGAATATATCGAGATAAAAGCCGAGATATTAAAAGAAGCACTGAGCCAAATATTGATTGCAACGCAATTTTCCGACCTGCGCCCGGAATTAAACAGCGTTTTCTTTCATTATTCGATAAATAATATAAAAATCGTGGCGACGGACAGTTTCCGGCTTGCCGAACGGACCATTCCCTCAGATCAATTCCAAACGACCTTCAAAGAGGGGTTCGATATGCTTATTCCCTTAAAAACCGCTCAGGAACTCTATCGTATTCTTTCTGACAATGACCCGGTGCGCATCCATCGCGACGAAAACCAGGTATTGTTTAAAACCGCCTATTTTGAGCTTCTCTCGAGGCTTGTGGAGGGAAAGTTTCCCGATTATGCGGCTATTATTCCCAAAAAATGCAATGTGGAAATCATATTCGGCCGTCAGGAATTCATAAATGCCCTGAAGCTAGCCGGGATATTCGGCAGCAAATCGAGCGAGGTAAAACTTCGCTTTCAGGAAGGGAAGAAGGTAATTGAAGTGGTTTCCTCGGACCAGGCCTTGGGGGAAAACAACTACTTGTTATCCGCGAAAATACAGGGGAAACTCAAGGAAATCACGTTCAATTGGAGGTATCTCGTGGATGCGCTTAAGATCTTAAAAAACGAAGAGGTCTTTTTCGGGATCAACAGCGATACCGAACCGGCGGAGATAAAACCGGTCGGCGACGCTTCGTATTTGTATATCTTGAAGCCGATTGCTTCGGAGTAAGGGACGCTCGGTATTTATCTCGAGAACCAGGCTCGATTGCTGCTGCGATCGGCCTTGCATCTCAGCCGCCTTCGCGGCTTCCGATAGCTTCTCAAAATGAATACCTCGCTTCTGGGGTCTGAAAGTATTTTTGCTGAAGCGAAAACGGCTATAGTTATAAAAATAAAAAGGCGGGCAATACTAATATATTGTCCGCCTTGGGGAAATATCTGGCTAGCCAGGAGTTGCGCCGTGATGGGCAATAAAGCCCCGGAACCATTCCGTCGTGCGATGGATCGGGGGAACCTGATTACTCGTGCACTCTCCCACCATTTTGCCATATTCGGATGGCGTGTAGCGGAAAATAAGGTCGTCATCGGAGTTGATCTTGTCGAGGGTGAGATAGCCAGGATAATCCATCCAGCATGCGCCGGATGAAATATTTAGGGGCGTTTTCTCCAAAATAGTCCAATTCTTTCCGAGTTCGCCCTTCGGGAAATCTCGAAGGTATTGTTCGTAAGCCAATTCTCCGGGCGTGGCCAGAAGCCTTTTTGCAAAGCCCGAGCCGCCAAACCAAACAGCCACCGTAGCCAACACTAAGGCTAAATATTTCAAAGTATTCACTTTGTTCTCCTAAACGACAGCCTTAATCAGCCAATCGTTGCTAGGGACAGTTTAACATATATATTGAAAAAGTCAATAGTAGCAGAAAAAGCTTATTTCCCCATCATTTTTTTCACAGGCGCGAGACACTTTTTTGCGGGCATTAGGCCTTTTGGCTATGCCCGCAAAAAATCGTGGCGAGCGCCCCTTACTGCCCATACACCACGACACTCGAGCGGCCAGAGGCGCCGCTTTGGGTGATCGCTTCGATCTCCAGCAAGTTTTGCGGCTGGATGTTTTGCGGCGAGAATGACCAGCGGAAATCGTAATTATTCGCGGTGGGATTCAAGGTAAATTCTTGGAGCATTGCACCATTCCAATACACCCTGATCTTCGCGATAGAGATGCCCCTAATAAAAGCGGAAGTGTTCATGAGCCCGCTCACGGAACTTCCCGGGTTTGGGGAATTGATATTGATCTCGGGCGGTGTACCGGCGGAGATCAACGTACCCGTCGCGAAGTTCGTATTCGAATCGGCCGGCGGAACCAGCTGATTGTAGTTCGCAAAATCAGGCAGGCTGGCCTTCTCCCAGTTGAGCACCCCCGTTTCCCAGTTCGTGAATTGCGGATCATCCGCCGGATTTGCGGGCGCGGGCCCAAGCGGGTTCGATTTATCGACGTAATAAAGAATGGAATGGACTTGTTTGTCGTGCAGATAATCTCCCGCGAAGATAGGTTTCTCTGCCGAAATCGGGTCAGGGCGGTTGAAGGTATCCGGCGTTGAGCTCGGGAGCGCAGCTGCCATGAATGCGTGCCAGATGGGCACTGCGGCCAAGATACTCGATCCGTGCCGCTGGAGCGGCGTATTGTCGTTATTGCCCGCCCAGACGCTTACGACGAGCGAAGGAGTGTAGCCATTCGTCCAGGCATCGTGATAATCGTTCGACGTACCGGTCTTCAAGGCCACATCATAGCCCGGGAAAACGGTAAGATTGAGACTGTTTTGGAAAAGGCCGCTGCGCGCATCGCTATCGGAGAGAATATTGTTCACAAGCCGGACCGACTGTGGATCGGCAACCTGCGTCGCGTGGTCTTGCCACGATTCGAGCGCATGCCCGCTTGCGTCCTTTACTTCGAGCACCATCGATTGGACGTGCTTCACGCCATCTTCGGCGAGTACCGAATATGCCTCGGTAAGATCGATAAGATGCACTGCGCCGCCGCCCAAGACGAGTGAGAGGCCGTAGAGATCGGGACTCGTGAGCGTGGTAAGGCCGAAATTATAGGCGTTCTTTACGCTGTCCTTCAGTCCCGCGAGATAGAGCATTTTGACGGCAGGGACGTTCACCGATTGCGCAAGCGCGGTCCGCAGGCTCATGGGTCCGGAGAAATACCCTTCAAAATCCTGCGGGTGGAAGCACATTTTGTTGCCATTCGTGAAATCGGGGACGGCCGGGCAAAGCGGATTATTTGCCGCAAATTCAGTGGGCGTGTCGAAGATCACCGTATTGGGTGTATAGCCCTTCTGGAATGCCGTGAAATAGATGAAGGGCTTGAGCGATGAACCCGGCTGCCGCAAGCCCTGCGTCGCAACATCAAAGTTTCCTTCGTTCTTGATGTCGAAATAATCCCTTGAGCCGACAAGCGCCAATACCTGGCCCGTTTTCGGGTCCTGTGCCACGAGCGCCGCGTTCTTACCGCCATACAAGGTCTCATTTTGAGCGGCGCCATCTGCGACCACCTTTTCTGCAATCTGCTGGAGCCCCCAGTCGAGTGTCGTCGTTACGCGCAGCCCGCCCTTCTGTACCATATCCTCGCCATATTTCTGTACCAGGTAATCCTGCACTGCCATCACGAAATGGGGCGCGAGTATCCCGTGTCCCTGCGGCGCAAACGCGATTTTATATTGCAAAGCCGCATCCATATCTTTCTGGCTAATTTTTCCGAGCGAAACCATTTTTTGGAGAATGAGCTTCTGCCGGCTCATGAGCTCCTTCACGTGGTTTCCCCATGGCGAGTAATAGGTCGGGGCGTTCGGGAGCGCCGCGAGCACCGCCGATTCGGCAAGGTTCAGATTTTGCACTGGCTTGTCGAAGAACGCTTCACTCGCCGCCTCGACGCCATAGGAGGTCGCGCCGTAGGGGATTTGGTTCAGATACAACGCGAGGATCTGGTCTTTTGAATAATATGAGTCAAGGCGAATGGCGAGCAGGATTTCCTTAAGCTTCCGCGTGATCGTGCGTTCGCCGGTCAAAAATGCATTCTTGGCGAGTTGTTGGGTGATGGTCGAACCGCCCTGAAGCACCTGGCCATGCAGGACGTTCACAAAAAGCGAGCGCAGGATGCCGGTCCAGCTGAACGCGGGTTCGGCATAAAATTTTTCATCTTCGATCGCGATCGTCGCGTCCTTGAGGGATTGCGGAATTTGTTCGAGCGGAACCACTGTTCTTTCCTGGCCGCCGCTTATCTCGTAGAGCAGGGTTGTTCCCGTCCGGTCATAGATCTTCGTCGATTGGCTTACCTGCCAGTTCGAGATCTGGTCGATCGAAGGGAGACTTCGGGAAAAATAAACATACACAAAGAGCCCAAGCACCGCGAGCGCGGCAATCGCATATACTACAATCAAAAAACGTTTCTTTTTCGGTTTTTTCATATCTGCATCCCGAAGCGGGATTGTATCACGCGTTCCTATTATTATCAATCAAAAACGGCCCGCGAGACAAGCCGTTGCATGAGGCTGCCATCCGCGGGCCGCTTTGTTTGTGTAAAACGCCAAGGAAACGGGAAATCTACATACTCTCTTCTTCCAACCCGTCCTCGTCTGCATCAAGGTCTTCGTCACCTTCAGCGCCATCATCAGAACTCTCTTCTCCTTCCTCGTCGCTCAATGACCGGAAGGCTGACGTGATCGTGACTTCCTCGAGTGCGAGGGGAAGTGCGAAGCTCATTTTTTGTAATTCTTGGACCATAATAGCTGGATAGTACGACCTTTTATTTTATATAAATCCTTCTTTTCCCTGCTTTCTGGATTCTTTTTTTAACAAGTATATTTAAATGGCTGAGGGTGTCAACAAGGGGGCCTGTGCAAAACTCCAGTCAGGCACGGATTTCCCAAGAGCCCGTTTCGCCTCCTCCTGCGGGAGGCTTACTTGTCCTCGACAATGCGCGCTCCGATTAGGATCGGAGCGACCAAGCCGCATTGTCTGCGGGGCTCTTGGGAAACGTGCCCTCCTTCTTAAGGCATGTCGGGGACGACCCTCAAACTATTTTTTCCTCCTTCTGCGGTGCTGGATAAAAACGACAATCACCTCAATAAGGATGATTATTAGTAAGTATGGCCATAGTAAAACAAGAAAAAACCAAGTCCACGTCACCGAAGATTTTAATAGTTCCCAATAAAAGTCCGCGGGGATTTTTATAAGTTGTGCCATTCCTTTCCTTTTATATTAGCTCCCTTGATGATTTAGATTTAAGGGTTCAAACGGAATCGCGTCGAGGCGAAGATGGCGATGGCCAAGGCGTCGCTCGCGTCATCGATGATATCGAGGTCGGGTTCTTTGAGGATGAGCTTCACCATCTTGAACATCGCTTTTTTGTCGGCGAAGCCGTAGCCCGAGATGCCGAGTTTCACTTCGTTCGGCGCACATTCCTCGACGCGTACGCCGAGTTCGAGTACGGTATTTACAATCACGCCGCGCGCTTGCGCGACCGCCATCGCGGTTTTGTGATTTTTGCCGAAAAAAAGTTTTTCAATCGCGACAACTTCCGGCTTGTGTTTTTGTATGAGCGCACGGATTTCTTTTGCGGTTTCCGCGAGCGCGGCGGCGCCCTTCTCCTCGATATTCAAAATATCCGCCGCAACGAATTTCGGTGCGTTGCGCGTTCCATCGATCACGCCATATCCGATCCGCTGCGTGCCGGGATCAATGCCGAGAATAATCATAGTGATAATTTCTAATTACTAATTAACCTAATCGATCTAAAAATGACTGAATGAGCTAATGCCCGAATCGTCTAAAAATTAGGAATTAGATATTGGTTAGAAATTAGAATAATTAGGTCAATTAGAAATTTGCATTCGTGTATACGTGCTGCACTTCGTCGTGCTCCTCGAGCGCCTCAAGCAGCGCGCCCAATTTTGTTTTATCATCCTCGCCTATATCCTGCGGGAATTTTGCTTTCCACTCTCCGCCGGGAACCGGCAGCTCGAACGCCCAGCGGACGGATCCCGATTCCGCCCATTTACCGCCCTGTTCGCTTAATATCAATTTTATTTCCTGCACTGTCCGGTTCTTCTTATCGCTGATCGCTTCGATGAGTATTGCGATGCCTCCCGGCCCGTACGCCTCGAATACGAGTTCTTCGAGAGCGACTCCGGCCTCCGACGCTTTCTTGACCGCTCGCTCAATGTTCTCCGCGGGGACGCTCGCCT